>JAHBVU010000027.1 GCA_019637315.1 Gemmatimonadales bacterium | reverse complement strand
CGGGGTGAGCCCCGTTAGGCGGAGCGCCCCCGAATCGGCGATGACGTCGTTGGTTTGCAGGTCGAGTTCGTAGGTGCCGATCCCGCCCGTCTCGAGTGCCTGCTGCAGCCGCCGTTCGGCCGTGCGCTGCTGCCCGAGGGCTCGCTGGGCCTGTCGCAACGCGTCGGCAACGGATGACGTGGCGAGACGAAGCACCACCAGGCCGATGCTCACATAGAACATCGCCAGAACCCACAGCGTGGTGACGTGATAGGGCGGGCGCTGCATCGGGAGGTCGTCATTCAGCTCGAGCACGACCAGGCTCAGGCTCCCCAACGCAAAGGCCACGGTGGCCAAGACACCGGCCTTGAAGTCCAGCACGACACCGGCGAGCACCGCGATGACGATGAGCGCCTGGACTCCAGGACTTCGAATGCCGCCAGTCGTGGGTGCATCCAGAAGCACCACAGCCATCAGGCCTGCAACGAGGGTCAGTCCGGCCAGGAGGGTTCGACCGGTCCGATTGAGGAGCAACGAGCTGAGGCAAACGCCGGCGACACCGACGGCTGTGGCAGTGGCAGGAAGGGCGTGCTCGGGCTGGAGCAGGGCAACGGCGGCCATGGCCGGGACGACGATCCCGATGGTTGCCTTGGCAACAGTTGCCACCCGCCGGGCCTGGGCGCCTGCCTCGGCGTCGAATGGATCCGGCTGGACGGTTCGGTCGCTCGTAGTGGCCTCGTTGAGCGGGCGGCTGGTCGGAGCCCGTACTGAGACGCTAACGCCGGTAACCTGCCGCGGCAAGAGACTCTGCTACACCGTCATCCCTCGTCGACTCCATCATCCAGCAGCTGCAGCATCCGCTCACTGCACGACGGGCACATCCCGTGGGTGATGGCAGGCAGCTGGTCTCGTTCGAACAGCCGCAGGGCGGTCAGCGCCTCCTCGACCTCGCACCAGCGTCCGTCGAGATCGACTGCCTTACACCACCCGCACATTCGCAGAAGGTCGCCGCCATGCTCCCGTCGAGGCTCGAGCAGTGCCACGGGTGGCCGAGCCTCGACTCGCTCCATGGTGGTTTCGATCCGAAGGCCGGCGGGGTTTCGCGGCTCGATCCGGAACTCCATGAAGCGACGAAGCGTGGGCGAGTCGCACCGAAAGGGAAATTCGATGGCCCTCCCGGTCTCTGTCACGCGCTTAAACAGGCGGTCGAACACCTGCTCACTGGTCGAATCCGCGATGCACGACAGCGCGGACTGGCCCAGCGGTCCGGGTGGGGGCACGAGCTCCGGTGCCCGGTTGGTCATCGCGAACTCTGCCCAGCCAGCCCCAACGCTGACGATGCGCAGTTTCTCGTCGAGTTCGTACACGCAGCTGATCGATCCTGCCATTTCGTACCCTCCCCTGTCTTGGACCACGATCCGTCAGGGCGACCGATCGTTACTCCGCGGCCAGAACCTCCTTGACTTTGCGCAGCAGCCTGTCCGGAGTGAAAGGCTTATGCAGGAAGGCAACATCGCCGTCCAGGACACCGTGTCGCACGACGACATCATCCGTGTTTCGCACCGTGGCCACGATGGCCTTGGCGAGGTCGTGCAGATCTGGAAGCGCCCTTTGACGTCCTCGTCGGAGCCGGAACCAGGCTGGGGGCCAACGGATCGTCGGTCTGAACGAGGGATCAAAGACTGTTGGGAACATCAGAGATTGTGGGCGGTTTGTCCATGCCCTGAGGTTTCGGGGGTGGGCCGGCCGGCATGCGCGCGGATCTCGCGTCCGGCGCGGCGCCTGTTACGGCCTGCCGGGGGCAAGGTCGAGCATCGTTGCGATGACCGCAACGATCAACTGGGGCTCGGAGTCGGGCCAGCGAGCGGCCGGCCCAGTCGGTGAACGCCGGCATCATCGAACGCCGCCGGACCGGTACGCCCGTGAAACGTTGGCAATTGCGCAACGTATGGTGTCGGCGTCAACTTCGACGGTCTGGTCGGACGCGCCGATCCCCGGTGCGCGCCAGGCCGCCCGGTTCCCCGCGCCCTTGCGGATGCCGGAGTCTATAACGACCTGGAATTCGCCATGAGATCAGGTGTGGTGGCAGCGCTGCTCTTCGCAAGCTCGGCAGGCGCCCTCGATGCGCAGCTACTGACGAGGCCGGTGCCGAACCGCGGCGTCGAGTCGTTCACTTTTCAGTCGCCCTCGATGGGGGTGCGCTTTTCCCTCAACGTCGGGATGCCGACCGGGTACAAGGCTGGCGACGGCAAGAAGTACCCTGCGCTGATCGTGACGGACGGCGACTTCGTGTTCGGCAACGTCTACGAGGCGGCCAACACCCTGTCGGGCGCGATCAGCCCGCTGTTCATCATCAGTATTGGAACCTCCCTCGAAGAGGGCGAGCAGGAGCACACCAAGCGGCGTATCTACGAGTTCTCGCCGCCGGGGTGGGATCGCAACGACACCTTCGGCCGTCTGCTCACCGGGTTCTGCAAGAGCCTCGGGACCGCGGATGACCGGTGCACCGGCGGCTCGGGCAAGTTCCTCTCGGCCATCGTCAGTGAGATGATTCCCGCGCTCGCCGCGAAGTATCCCATCGACACCGACCAGCTCGGGCTCTTCGGCCTCTCGGCCGGTGGCTTCTTTGCCTCGTGGTCGATTTTCCAGCCAGGTTCGCCGTTCAAGAACTACATCATCTCGAGTCCGGCGATGGCGTACGGCAACGGAGAGATCTTCCGGCAGGAAACAAGCTACGCAAAGAGCAACAAGGATCTCCGGGTCGGCATCTACCTCGCGGCCGGGGTGCTCGAAGCGACCGATGCTCAGCTCGAAGGCATCGGCGAGATCGTGAGCGGGATGTCGCATCTGGCCGGCGTCCTTTCGAGCCGCTCCTACCCCGGACTCAAGCTGACGATCGAGTACCATCCAGGGATGGGCCATACCGACGTCATGGCTGCGTCCGTCGTGCGGGGCCTGCGCACGCTGTACCCCAAGTAAGCGAGCCGCCGGTGCAGATTCAGCCCAATCCCCGCGAGGCGGACCGCCGCCTCTACCCCATCCTGGAGCGGTATTCCCGCGGCGAGATAGGCGCCGCCGATGCGGCTTTCGAGATTCAGGCCACGGGATTGCCCGGATTTGAAGACCCGAGCGCCTCAGAAGTAGTGCTCTGGTCGATTGCGGCGGGCTTCGGGATTCCCTCTCCCTCAAGTGAAGAGGCGGCCGCTGAGGCCGACAGGATCCTGCGCCGGATGAGGGAAGGACGTGCGGATCGGTCCGACTGATGGTGCCGGCGTCAATCGTCGGCCTGCCGGACCGATGATAGATTGCGGCATGACCACAATGATCCGCGCCGGCCTGACCGGCCCACTGCTGCTCCTCGCGCTGGCCGCCTGCGCCCCCGCGCCAACCTACGACATCGTGCTCTCGGGCGGGCGGGTGATGGATCCCGCTTCGGGCCTCGACGCGGTCCTCAACGTCGGCATCATCGGCGACAGCGTTGCGGCTTTGTCGGACGCACCGCTCAAGGGTAAGGATGTCGTAGACGTGACCGGACTGGTCGTCGCGCCCGGTTTCATCGATCTCCACGCCCATGGCCAGACACAGAGTGATATGGAGATCCAGGCGCGCGACGGAGTGACCAGCGCGCTCGATATGGAAGCAGGTGTTTACCCGGTTGCCAAGTGGTACGCCTCGCGTGAGGGGAAGTCGCCGCTCAACTACGGTGGCACGGTGAGTCATCGGGGTACGCGGTTCGCCGTGTTTCATGATGGCGTCGAGGCCCTCCACGGCGCGACCAACCCCGGCCCAATCAGCGCACTCGGCCCCATGCCGGCAGGTGCGAATCAGCCGGCAACGGAAGAGCAGATCCAGGCCATGGAGCGGCTGGTCGCCGAAGGGCTCGATCAGGGTGCGCTCGGAGTCGGTTTCGGAATCAACTATTCGCCGGGGGCCAGCGCGGAGGAAATTACCCGGCTGTTTCGGGTTGCCGCCGCGCGGAAGATTCCGGTCTACGTCCACACCCGGGCGTTCGGCATTGGCCCGATTCGGGAGGCGATCGCGACGGCGCGCGAGGCCGGGGCCGCGCTCCACGTGGTGCACGTCGGCAGCAGCTCGCTGGGCGACCTGCCCGCAGTGCTTGCCTTGCTCGATTCTGTACAGGCCGCCGGTCAGGATGTCACGACGGAAGTCTATCCCTACACCGCCGGGTCGACCCTGCTGCAGTCCGCCATGTTCAACCCCGGTTGGCAGGCCAATCTTCGCGTCGACTATCCGGACCTGGCGTGGTCACTCACGGGCGAGCGTCTCAACCGCGAGAGTTTCGAGCGGTACCGCAAGCAGGGTGGCTGGGTCGTGATCCATATGATGAAGGAAGAGAACATCGTCAAAGCCATCGGCCACCCGGGCGTCATGATCGCGAGCGACGGCGTTCCCTATGTCAACGGAACCGGTCATCCCCGCGGTGCGGGTACCTACGCACGCATACTCGGTCGCTATGTGCGCGAGCAGCAGGTGCTGACCCTGATGGATGCGCTGGCCCGGATGACCATCCTGCCCGCCCGCCGGCTCGAACCGAGTGTGCCGATGATGGCCAGGAAGGGACGAGTCGCCGTTGGAGCGGATGCGGACCTGACGGTTTTCGATCCGGCTCGGGTGATCGATCGTGCGACTTTTGCCGAGCCGGCACTCCGGTCAGAGGGCATTCCTCACGTGCTCGTGAATGGTACCTTCGTGGTTCGGGACGGCGAGAATGTGGCGGGCGCCCTGCCAGGCCGGCCGGTCCGCGGTCCGCTCAAGCCCTGAACTGAGGGCGTTCTGTCGAGCCACCCCGGGGGCGGTATGACCCGGGCCGCGCAAAATTGACGAAGGTTGGGGTTGATGAGAGTTGCCGTGTTCAGCACCAAAACCTACGATCGCGAGTTTCTGGCGGCTGCCAATCGTGAAAAGGGTGCCGGGTACGACCTCCGCTTTCTGGAGCCGCGCTTGGGCCTCGACACCGTCGAACTGGGCCATAGCGCGGAGGCTGTGTGTGCCTTCGTCAATGACATACTCGACAGACCGGTGCTGGAATCGCTCCGTGCGGGCGGGACGAAGCTGGTCGCGCTGCGCTGTGCCGGATTCAACAACGTTGACCTGGTCGCGGCGCGCGATCTTGGTATCGCAGTCGCGCGAGTACCCGCGTATTCGCCTGAGGCAGTGGCCGAACATACGGTGGCCCTGATCCTGTCCCTCAATCGAAAGATCCACCGGGCGTATGCGCGGGTCCGTGAGGGGAACTTTTCCCTCGATGGCCTGCTCGGGTTCGATCTCAAGGGCTGCACGGTCGGCATCGTTGGTACCGGCAAGATCGGGCTGGGTGTTGCGCGGATCATGCTCGGCTTCGGCTGTCACGTGATCGGGTTTGACCCTCGCGAGGAGAGCGAGTTCACCCGGATCGGCGGGCGCTACGTCGGCATCGACGACCTGCTTGCGCGATCCGATATTCTGACCCTCCACTGCCCGCTAACGCCGCAGACCCGACATCTCGTTGACGCCAAGGCCATCGATACCATGAAGTCTGGCGCCATGCTCATCAATACGGGGCGCGGCGCGCTGGTTGATACCCGTGCCCTCATCGCCGGGCTCAAGAGTGGCAAGCTTGGTCATGTCGGCCTGGACGTCTACGAGGAGGAAAGCGATCTCTTCTTTGAGAACCTGTCAGGGCAGATTATTCAGGATGACGTTTTCGCACGACTGCTCACCTTTCCCAATGTCCTGATCACTGGTCATCAGGGCTTCTTCACGAGAGAAGCACTGACTGCCATTGCCGAGACCACGATCGGCAACCTGTCGAGCTTCGAACGGACCGGGCGGCCCGCTCATCCGGTTTCGGTGGAGATGCTGGCATGAGATTCGGTCGGGTTCTCGACTAGCCGCAGAGGTGCGGCGACCAGCGCGCGCTACACCGGCTCGAGCGCCCGTCCATGATCAGGGATGTGCATCACCACAATCGGGTCGCCGGGCGCCACACGTCCTGACGCGAGCACGATGGCCATGATGCCGGCCTTTCTGATGAGACTCCCGTCTGCCCCCTTTTCCAGCACCGCGGCAAGCAGGCCCGGTCTGAACGCCTCGATCTGTGCGCAGGGATTTCGAAGCCCGGTGACCTGGACGACCGCGGCCCCGCCGATTTTCAGAACGGTACCATCACGCAAGCTGAGCAAGTCAAGATTGCTGGTCGTGATGTTCTCACCGAGCTGTCCCGGTGCCACTGGCATTCCAGCCCGCTCGAGCTCATGCAACAGCTCATGCTGAAGCAGATGGACCTGGCGAAGGTTCGGTTGGCTCGGGTCTCTCGCGACCCGTGACCGGTGCTTCACGGTGACCCCGAAATGTGCATCGCCGGCAACCCCGCGATCCTGAACCAGGTCGATCCACGGCTGCGCGTCTTTGGAGAACGCGTGGACCGGCTTGGCATGCACGGCAACGACGTGACCGGACATGTATGAGCTTCCTCGACCGGGAGTGATGCTTGGAAGTTAATCGCTGAGCGGAGCCGCGGGCCGAGACGGCAACGGGGGCTGCCTCGTCAGGTCGGCTGCGATGGGGTTGGGGCTTTGTTCTTGAGAGCCCGAACACTGAGAACCAGCAGTGTCACCAGGGTGAGCGGGATCACGAAGAGTCCCATCATCGCGCTGTACGCCGGCAGTGCATCGTGGCTCGCTGAATCGAGGATCAGGTAGAGGGTGTACCCGGCATAGTACGCCAGGAACAGGAACCCCTCCCAGCGCGCAATCTGGTAGCCGGTGAAGAAGATCGGCAGGCAGGCGACGCTTGCCGCGATCACGACCGGCAGGTCGAATCTGAGCACTGCGGGCGCGACCGGTATCCCATTGCTCGCAACAATGCTCGAGAGGCCCGTGATCGCGAGGATGTTGAAGAGGCAGCTGCCCACCACGTTGCCGACCGCAAGGTCACGCTCGCCTCTGATGCTTGCCAGGACCGAGGTCGCCACCTCGGGCAGCGACGTCCCTGCTGCGACGATGGTGAGCGCAATCACCAGCTTGCTGACACCCAGTGCCTCGGCCATGGAGACGGCGCTGGTGACGAGCCAGCGGGATCCCAGCATCAGTGTCGCCAGGCCGACAACGATCATCCCGACGTTGAGGAGGCGCTGCTTGATTCGGGTCGATTGCCCGGCTGACTCTGCCGCCGGCGCGGAGGGCGCCGGCTGGGGTTGGTGCGCGCTCGTTCGAAGAACGAACACGCAGTACCCGACGATGCCGCCGGTGAGAATGATTCCGTCGATCCGGCCGATGCTGCCGTCGGTTGCCATGACGAGCAGGAGAACGGAAGCGCCGATCACCAGCGGTATATCGAGTCGCACCAGCTGCTGGGCAACGACGAGCGGCGTGATTGCGGCGCTGAGCCCCAGGATGAACAGGATGTTGAAGAGGTTGCTGCCCAGGACGTTGCCAAGCGCGATGTCCGGTTCACCGGCCGTGCTCGCCTGGACGCTCACAGCCAATTCGGGCGCACTGGTCCCGAAGGCGACAACCGTGAGGCCGATAACCAGCGGTGAGATGCCGAGTGCGGTAGCCAGACGCGAGGCACCTCTGACGAGGAGGTCAGCTCCTGCAATGAGGAGCACGGCCCCGACGACGAAAAGAATCAGGGTGGCCGGGGTCACGAGCGGACCATTCCGCAACGAACGCTAGCGCCGGCCGGTCGACCCCGGGGGGCAGCGCCGTTTGGAGGGAGGTGCGGCCCGCAACGGCCCCCGAGTGCCCGAGGGATCACCAGCGGTACTCCAGCTCGAGATAGCCGTACCGGCCGTTCGCCCGAGAGGGGTAGATGCTTCTGATCACCTGTCCCGCTAGTGCGTGGCTTGCGTATCCGGCCACCGTCCAGCGCCGGTTGATCTGCACATCGGCGCTCAGGTCGAGCAACGTCGCGAGGGCGCGGCTGCCGTTCGACGGCCGGGATGCATAGCCGAAGCCGTCCCGGTCGAAGGCACCACCGCCGATATACCAGCCGTCGGCCGGCTCGGCCAGCTTGAGTCCTCGCAGGTCGGCCCGCAACGTGGTGCGGGTGCCCGGTCGGAGCAGCAGACTCACCGAGGCATCCTCGAGGTTCATCAGGTTGTAAAACGGGAAGCGGGCGTACACCCGGGGCGTCGGCAGCACCTGGAAAAAGGTCTGGTGAGTGGCATCTGCGGCGTCACGGTCGCCGCTGCTCCGGAAGTAGCCCGCTCGAAGCCAGGGGCGGATCGTCTCGAGCATGGCAGGCTGCCACCCCAGTTCAATCGTACCTGCCGCTGCGCGGTGGTCCTGCTGCCCCCATTGTCCAAACTGGAGCGCACCCCAGGCAGTCAGGTCGAAGCGCCCGATTCCGGTGAGCACGGCTTGGAGGTAGTGCCCGCCAATGGTGCCCACTGACACCGGCTCGAGGTCGCCCTGGCGCACGGCCAGGGGACGGTTGTCGGTCCTCGCCACCTCGCGACCGTCGCGGTAATAGAGTCCGAAGATCCTGACTTCACCGTTGTCGGCCCCCAGCGGACCGGCGGTGGTCACCGCCGCGTATCCCAGCACAATCTGGGGTACCCGGCCCCAGCCGTCCATGTCAAAGACCCCCGCGGTGGGCACCGCCGCCAGCGCGGTTACCTGGGTATGACCGCGGCCGTAGTGCAAGTCCGCTCCGTCAAAGCTGCGACCGATGTGGGTAAACCCGAACGGCCCTATGAGGCGCTGAGCGAGTCGGGTCCGCTTGACCGTCGCCAACGCCCCGCTGCGCGGCGCGGTCTCCGCGCCCTCCGCAGTCTCGAAACGGCCCAGACGTCCCTGCCAGCGTTGATCCGCGCTCTTGACCCGGAGGTATACCTGCTTGGGAAACAGGCCGATGGCCTGGGTAGCCCGTCCGTTGGCGAGGTAGTAGTTCGCTCCGTGACCGAGCAGTCCCTGCGGAGCCGGGAGAACGGCGTCGTCGGGCAAACCGAGCAGGAGCGGAGCGGCGAACTCCACCCGCCATTCGAAGCGGGAAGTCCTCTGCTCCAGTCCAAACCGGGCCGTGGCGCCAAGGAAGCTGTACTGACTCCCTGGGGCGTCGCCGAACCAGTTCATCGACTCGGCTCGGATCCGGATGGCCCCGACCGGTCGAACCGGGTTGGCTCCGGCCTCTTGGCAAAGCATCGATGCTGGATTCGACAGTATCACGGCGCAGCTCAGGCCGAAGCAGGTGCGGCGAAGCATGATGGCGCGGAAGGCCTCCGTGCTGACGGGTCGCAAGCCTATGCGAAGCTAGTCGCTCCAGCGTTTGCTCAGGCTTGCCCCGAATATAGCGCAGTCGTCCGCTTCGTGACTCTCTCGCAGCTGCGTCGTCACGACCTGCCAATCGTGCTGGATGGCGCGCGCCAGACGCTGTGTCCTGACTGATCGAGATTCTGCTGTCTGACGGTGTCGTGCGTCGTCGCTTGACCCCAACGTGTGCCTAGTGGATGCTTTGGGTGGCTGTGCTACCTGTTGCTGATACGAGGATTGCGTCCGGCACGATCGAGATACGCTTTGATGCCAAACCAATACTGTTCGCGCCAGGCGCGTTCCGTCTCGGGGATCAGGTCCTTGGGGACGCCACGGTGTGTCAGCACGAGTTCGGTCCCGCCATCGGGGGTCGGTGTCAGGGTTACGGCTGCCATCGAATAGATGCCCTCGGGGAACTGCCGGTGACGCCAGGCTTGCACGATTCGTCGCCCTGGTACGAGATCGACATTGACGCCGGTGATGTCGTTGTCGCCGGCCGAAAAGATCCCGCCAATCTTTCGACTGATCGTGGCTGTCCGCCCCGTCACCGCCGAATGCTTGCGCGAGTCTGCCAGGAGTTCGTACACCGTGGCCGGTGGGGCTTTGAACTTCACGCGCTGCTTGATGGTCTTACACATCGCTACCTCGGCAAGGCCGGAGCTGTGTCCCTACCGGAGCCTTGCGGACATGGTTCGTTACCGGGAAGGCCTCGTATGACGAGCATGACCAAGGACGCCTCCGTGGTGCTCCCTCAACATGGAGCCGGTGGCTCGATTCGGGAAGGGAATCCCGCTGGCTCTGGCGGTCCTCTATGGGGCGGATGCGCCACGGGCCGGGTGCCGGCTCACTGCCGACACCCGGCCCGGGCGTTCTGTCCCTCGGGTCAGCTCATCAGAGCGGCGTGCACGGCGAGGGCAGGTTGCGCGCCGAGCACTCGCCTTCCGGGATGATCATGTTCTCATACCGGGTGTCACCGGCGCGGTCCTGGGGCAGTTGCTGGGTCCGCCCGTACCGGCGCGCATCGATCCAGCGAGTGCCTTGCGACCACATCAGCGAATAGAGCCGATTGTAGAGTAGCTCCGTGATGAACGCATCGTTCGACGAGCCGGCTGTCAGCGTGGTGTTCGCCAATCCGCCGGAGTTGACTCGGATCAGATTCAGGTCGTCGATTGCGCCCTGCCGGTCGTTGGTGTTCCAGCGAATCTCGGCGCGGAGCAGGATCAGCTCTTCATTGTTGATCCACGGAATCGGGGCGCCGAGGTTCGCGGCTGCGGGGTTGCCAGCCGCGTTGTAGAGCGTCGGCTTGTGAGTTCCGATCAGGTCGTTGAGGTTCTTGGACCGTCCGGCCGCCGTAATCTTCCGGGTCAGCCGGTCGTCGGGCTGCCCACCGGTCTTGAGCTGGGCGCCGCTCATCAGGCTCGGGTGAGCCCAGAGCCGGTCGTTGCTGAGCGGTTCGGAAACCGGGTTGGTCGGCTCGCCCGCTGCGGTGGAATAGGCATAGTTGACGCCAGTCGAGAGCGAGCCCGGCAGGCCGGCGGTGGTGATGAACGAGGCGTTGAGTGCGGTCGCCGCCTGGGCCCAGCAGGCTGTGCAGGCCACGAAGGTGGCCTGGTGCACCAGCATCTTGGCTCGGAGCGCCCGGTTGAACTGCCGGAACGTCGCTGGCGTGGTGAAGCCGGTGTACCCGGGCGCCATGGTGAAGGGAAAGGCCGTCGCGCCGGCCGCCGTCAGTTCGGCCGCAGCCTCGTCCATCAGTGCGCCTGCTGCCTGGAGCGCGGTCGAGAAGCTGACGAACGGCGCCGGGTCGGCAGTGATCGGGCGGTCGACGTCGAGCGGGATGCCGAGCTGGCCCGTTCGGACGGCCAGGCGGTGCAGGTGCCACGCCTTCATCGTCTTGGCAAAGCCCGACGAGGCCTGGACTTCGGCTGGGGACATTCCGGTGGCCTTGGGAAGCGCCTCGAGGTAGGTGTTGATGGTCCGGATCGCGGAGTAGAGGCCGATCCAGATTCCCGAGTGCCGCCCTGTCGGGTCAGCCGGCCCGCGAATCTGCTCACCGGTTTCGCGGGGGTCGTTGCCGAGGAGGTTGTAGCCCTCCCTTCCATAGAGCGCGTAAAACTGAATCTCGGTACCGATGTCGTTGAACGTCTGAGCAAAAATGCCGGTTGCGGCGCGCGCCAGGATGGCGCGAGTCGGCGTCTCGGTCAGAGTCTGCACCGTGGGGGCATTGGTGTTGAGGACATCGAAGTCCCCGCACCCGCCCAGGGCCAGGACGCCAGCCAGCAGCGCGGCTGCGCAGCGGGGAGCCCGCCGGGGCGCGCGGTGAAGCTGCGGAATGGTCGGTCTCATCAGAACCCCATCGCAATGTTGAGGAAGATGCTGCGGGTCGGCGGATACGCACCGATGTCCAGGTTGTTCCGGATGGCCGCCGCACCGAAGTTGGCCACCTCGGGGTCGAGCCCGGAGTACTTGGTGCTCATCCAGAGGTTCCGCCCGCTCAGGCTGACTCGCATTCTGTCGATGCCCACGTTCAGCGCGTTGACCACGCTGGAGGGCACGTCCACGCCGAGCGAGACTTCCCGGAGTTTGACGAAGCTGGCGTCCTCGATGTAGGTCACGATGGCGCCCCGCTGGTAGCCCAGGTACCGCGCTGCCCAGGCCGGGGTGCCCCAGTCGGCCGAGGTGCGACCGTCATCCTGCAGGTAGCGGGTCAGATTGATGACGTTGCCACCCTGCTGCCAGTCCAGCACCACGCTCAGGTTGAACGAGCGATAGCTCATGTCGTTCACCAGGCCGACCCGGAAGTCGGGGGCGCTGTTGCCGAGCTGCGAGAGCGCCGCTGCCCGGTTGCCGTTGGCGTCGAGATCGAACCCGATGATCTGGGTAATCGGCTTGCCAACCTCGATACGAGTGCGGCCGAGGTTGCCGAAGCCGGAGGCCGTCGGGAAGAACGGGGGCAGGCCGGCCATGTCGACGACCTCGCTGGTGTACCGGGTGAACGTCCCCCGAGCGACCCACGAGCCGCGCGTCGACTGGATCGGGGTGTAGCCAAGCCCGATCTCGATGCCCTGGTTCTTGATCTCGCCGCCATTGAAGATCTGAGTGGCGAAACCCGATGACGGAGCCGGGGTCCGCTGCAGCAGGAGGTTCGTGGTGCTGCGGCGGAATCCCGTGAGCTCCCAGGTCAGCCGACCATTCAAGGCACTTCCATCGATGCCGCCCTCGATCTCCTTGAGCCGCTCCGGCTCCACGTCTGCGAAGCCAGCTGCGGTACCAACGGTGACGCCCTGCGATCCGCCCAGCTGGGGTGTACCGAGGTTGGTGAACTTCTGACCGAAGATCGGCTGGTTGCCGGTTTCGCCGTAGGCAACGCGGAGCTTGACTTCGCTCCCGCTGCCGAGCAGGTCGGTAAACCGGTACGAACCCGCCACTTTCGGGAAGACATAATACTTGTCAACATCACCGTTGACGCTGCTGCGCTCAGCGCGCACACCGGCCTGAAGCAGCAGGCGGTCCCGCATCAGGCGGACCTCTTCCTGCGCATAGAGTGCCAGGGTCCGCTCTTCGGTCAGCGCTTCCGTGGCGGTAATGTTGGTGCCCTGGTTCACGTTCCGCTCACCGGGCAGCAGGTTCTGGGTTCGAATCTGGAAGGTGTTGAGCCGGCGGTCCTCATACTGCACCCCGAAGGAGGTGTTGGCCGACCAGCTTCTGGCGGTGAAGGTGTGGACGCCGTTGAGGTTCCAGTTGTAGAACTGGCTCCGGCCGCCGCTCTCGACCGATTCACCTGGCAGCGCCTGGGTCCGTTCAAAGAAGAGGTCGTTGGGTGACCAGACGTCGTTGGCCTGGCTGAAGGCATCGATCCCGCCGGCGGCAATGAAACGAAGGGCGTGGCGGTTGCTCGTCACCGCATTCCAGCCAAGGGTCAGGCCGCCCGTGAACCGGTTGGTCTCTTCGGCATTGACCCCCATCTCCACCAGCTGCAGCGGGTTGGACTGCACACCAACCGTGGGAACGGGGAAGGTTCCGTCGGGGTTCCTCTGCTCGAAGTTCACGAAGCTCGGGATGTACGACATCGCATACCCGTGGCAGCCGTAGTTGTTGCAGTTGTTGTTCCAGCCCCGGGCATTCTCGTTGCGGGTGTATACACTCGAGATCCGGACGTCCACCTTCGGCGTGATGGTCTGGTCGACGTTGACCCGGAGCGTCTGCCGATCGGCGAAGGTATTGAGCTCGATGCCCTCGTCGTGTTTCCAGCTGCCCGAGATGTAGTACCGGGTTGTTGCCGTCCCGCCGCTCACGTCGGCCACCGTCTCGTATGACAGGTCCCGATTGCTGTACACCTGGCCGTACTGGTCGAAGTATGGGGTTGGGTTATTGGCAAAGAACGGAGCTGCGGCCTGACCATAGCGAGCCACCGCGGAGTCCAGGGTCCAGCGACGGCTCTCCAGGAGCTTGAGCGGGCTGAAGACTCCGAATCGTTGGGCCACGTTGACGCGGGTCTGGCCCTGCTGGCCGCGGATCGTGGTGATCACGATGACCCCGTTCGAGGCCTTCGATCCGTAGATCGACGAAGCTGCGGCACCCTTCAGCACCTCGATGCTTGCGATGTCCGCCGGGTTGAGGTCGGCAATCCGGTTGACCGCGTCTGCTTCGAGCGTCGGGGTCGCCGCGTTGTTGACTAAGCCGCGTCCGCTCGGGATGCTCGCGTTGGAATAGATGACGCCGTCAACGACGTAGAGCGGGTCGAACGCGCCCAGAATCGTGGCATTGCCGCGGATCTGCATCTGGATCCCGCCGCCGGGGGCGCCGGAGTTCGTCTGCAGGTTGACGCCCGTGATCTTGCCGGTCAGCGCGTTCAACATTGTCGGCGCAGAAACCTTGGCGATATCCTCTCCCGATACGTACGCAATCGCGGTCGTTGCGCTCCGTCGCTCGATCGTTGTGGCTTGACCGGTGACCACGACCTCGTCCAGACGGAAGATGTCGACCTGCAGGCCGAGGTCCATCGTCGACTGGCCACTCGCCACGAGCACTTCCTGACGCGTGAAACCGATTGCCCGTACCTGGAGCCTGACCTCACCTGCCGGCGCGGTAAGGGTGTAACGGCCGTCCTGTCCTGTCCGCGCCCCTGCGTACCGTGCCGCGCCGACCACCGACACCTCGGCATCGGGGATCGGCGTCTCGGTTCCCGCTCTCGTGATCCGGCCGGAAATCTGCCGGTCTTGGGCAGTCAGGATCGTTGGCGCCAACAGCAGCGCCAAGCCGAGCCCCGCCTGCCAGAGCATACGTGTGCCCACAGGTCCTCCTGGGAGATGGAGATGATACCGCCAACTATGCGCCTGATCATTGCCCTGCGACGTGCCTACCGTACCTACCGCGCGTGCTGCGCCTGGTGCCACACCCGTTGCTGGACCGGGATGCCTAGCCGGTCGCTACGGACAGAAACAGGAGTCGTGCCAACCTGGTGGCCGCTGCGCAACTCCTTGCGCCGCCACCAGATCGCAAACGATCGTCAGTTAAGGCCGTGTCATTCGGACACGAGTCCCTGTGAGGAAATGAGACGGAAATGCAAGTTCGCTCGTCGGATTACTCGTCAGTCATCCGCGAACGCAAAACTTCGGCAACGGCTCGGGTGACCGACCGTTGACGACCCATTTAATACTGCCGCCGCGGCTCGATTTGGCAAGGGGTCGACTTGCCGGCGGACCCACCAGGGTCCTGGACAGCCTCCGGTAGCAGGTTAGAGGCAGCCGGCCGGGATCGCGAACAAGCTAGAGGATCCTCTGCGACCCCAGGCTGCCCCGCGCTTTGCCATGTTAGCTGCGTGAGGGACGCGATCGGGTTCGCTCCCTCAGCAGCACGAGTCCGCCGATGGCCACGGCGGCAAGCCCGATGATGAGCCAGGTGACAGAGCCCCCCACCAGGGGTTCGCAGTTGGCGAAGCACAGAATGGGGTTGATGTGAACCAGGTCAGCTCCCTGAAGCGCCCACAGGGCCCCAAGCAGCACCAGCACGACCCCGCCGCCGATTCGTAGCACTCTCACGCGCATTACCCTCCAGGCTGCCGCACGGGTCGGCCGCCGATCCCAATGACCAGGCGGCTACGCACGCCGCATCAACATGGTGGCTCGGCGGCGGGTCCGGAAGTGGGATACCGTACCCTTCGCCCGCGCCGGCCGGAGCCGTCGCGAGCTACCGACGCGGGAGGACCCGCTTCGGGATGTGCATTGCCACGAGCACGTGCGGTACGTCGACCACGGCGGCAATCCGCAAGTCGGCCGCGAGCGAAGCAAGCACGTAGGCATCGGCCCGGGGGAGCCCGTGAGCCTGCTCCAGATAGTCGACCATGTAGCGGGTGGCCTGACGGGCCGCCTGATCGAGCGTGGGGGCGTGGGCGGTCACGGCATAGTACTCGTCCGTTTCGTACTCGGGCTCGCGCAGGGCCCGTCCCCCTTTGATCGTTCGCACCTCGTAGACGATGCGCATCGGCGCCTCGATGCCCGTGCCCGAGACCTCGCCATCGCCCTGCGCAGCATGGGTGTCGCCGATGGAAAAGAGCGCCCCAGGTACGAAGACCGGAAAGTAGACCGTCGTTCCGACTACCAGGTGGCGACTGTCCATGTTGCCGCCATTGGCGCGGGGCGGAATGGTCGATAGCATCGAATCGGTGGCCGGCGCCACCCCCATCACGCCAGCAAAGGGCCGGATCGGAATCTCGATTCCCGGGGCAAAGCGCGCCGTGGTGGCCGATGGCCCCAGCGTGAAGGTGCGATACCACGAGCGGTTGGCGAACTCGGCGTCCTCTGCCAGGTAGCCGAAGCCTGGAATGACCGCGGCCCAGCCCCAGTCGCCGACTTCGATTTCGTGCAGCGTCACGGCCAGTACGTCTCCCGGCTCGGCACCTTCGACGTAGACCGGTCCGGTCAGCGGGTGAATCGGATCGAAGCTGATCCGGGCCAGGTCCTCGACCGTGGAGGAGGCAGTGAGCTGCCCTGCCGAAGCTTCCTGCGTAAACGCCTCGATCACCGCTCCCGAGGGAACTCGGATTGCCGGGGGAATGGCTGCGCTCCACCGGTTGTGGGTCTGGTCCGCGGTCAGTGTGAAGCCGGCCTCGGGAACCGGACGCGCTGTGGTCGGTCGTCGGTCGCTCTGGTCGCCACGCTCACTTTGTGCGCATCCGAGCATGAGTACTATTGCCAGAGGGAGCAGCTTTGGCGCGCGTGCAACGGTGTTCATCGATCTCGGCATCCCGAATCTCCTGCGGTTCCGTCGTTGGTTCGCTTCCACAAAAAAGAGCAGGGCACTCTAACATCGGGTGCGATGGCGGAGTCCGCCAGCCCTTGCTGGAGGCTTGCTGCCCGCTGCCGCGGCAGGCTGGCGAGCTGGTTCTCGGAGTCCTCTGCCTGGCTTCCGCGCCGCGCGCGCCACGGCCAGTCCCATCAGGCGGCGGAAGGTGGGGCACTCGAGATGGTCCGCCGCAGGGCATACCGCGGCGTGCCGCAGTCCGTTGCGGATCGAGCGCAGCTTCCGGATCTGCTCATCAAGCAGGTCCGCCCGGGCCGCCAGCACCGCCCGGTCCACCCGGGCGCGACCTTCGCCGTGGAGCATCCGACCGATCTCCTCGAGCGCAAGTCCCGCCGCCCGTCCCAGTGTGATCAAGGCCAGCTGCTCGAGCACGCTGGCGTCATACTGTCGTCGGAGCCCACGGCGCCCGGCTGACCGGATCAACCCTTTCTCCTCATAGAACCGCAGCGCCGACGGCGCCACCCCGGACCGTCGGGCCACCTCTCCAATGTCCATGGTGTCCCTCTTGACTTCAAGTTGACTTGAAGTTGTACCATGGAGCCAGGAAAGGTCAACCGCTACCGGAGGAGGTCACATGGAATTCGCGGGTCATGCGTTGCTGGTCGGTGTCGGCGCCACGATGGTGATGGATGCCTGGGGTCTGGTTCGGCAGCCGCTGCTGGGGATGCCACGGCTCGACTACGCGCTCCTGGGACGATGGTTCGGTCACATGGCGGCCTGGCGGTTCCGCCATCAGTCCATCGGGGCTGCCGCGCCGGTGCGCGGCGAGCGACTGCTCGGATTGCTGATGCACTACCTCATCGGCATCGGCTTCGCCGCCCTGCTGCTGGAGGTCTGGGGTCTGGTGTGGCTGCACCGACCCACGCTTGCTCCCGCCTTGCTCGTCGGCATCGGCACGGTGGCGGCGCCGCTGCTGCTGATGCAACCGGCCATGGGCATCGGTTCCGGCAGGTCGCGGCTGCAAAGCCTGCTGACCCACACGGTCTACGGGATCGGCCTCTACCTCGCCGGGTGGGCCGACCACCTGTTGTTCCGTCTGTAACCCGCGATTCCACCCGTCTCAAAGGAAAGAACACTATGCAGATTCCTTCCCGATTCGCCCCGCTGCTGTTCAGCGCGCTCCTGTCGGCCATCATGGTCGCCATCGTCTCGGCCTTCGTGCTGATCATGGCGCAGGGCGTTCATCCCGGCTTGCCGGCCCAGTGGGTGCGCAGTTGTCTCACCACCTGGCCAGTGGCATTCCCGACCGTCTTCGTCGTGGCGCCCCTGGTGCGGCAGACGGTTGCACGCATGACCACACGATGAGCGGGCCGCGCCATTGGGGGCGAATCTGCTATAGTCTGTTGCTGCGACTGCCACCTCGGCGGGATGGCCCGATCATTCCCACACTCGTTCGCCCGCCCCCTGATTGCGCGACGCGGCTGCGCCGTCGCGCAGCAGCTTGGTGAAGGTACTGCCATCCCCAAAGACAATGTCAACGATACGCCACGCCGCACCGTCGCGCTCGAGGCGGTAGCGCAGTGTTTTCGACGACCAGCCGTCTGCAAACACCACCGCCACCTCGGCGCGTCTGCCGGTGATCCGGCCCTGCTGGACAGCGAAGCGGGTCGGGGTCTCCTGCGAATCGGTGAACGGGTCGCCGTCGATGGGGGGGGCCTCGTCCGGTGAGGTCGGTGCGTCGAAGTAGGCCGTGATATCGGCGATCAGGCGTGCGTCCAGCCAAGTCCGCAACCGCTCGACCGCCGCTCGATGGAATGCGAAACGGTTGCTGGCGTGACGTTCCAACAGCGCCTGCACAGCACCAGCGGGGCTTGTCTCCGCCGCCTGGGCACCCGGCGACCGATCGAGTGTAAGGATCACGTTGTCGATAGCGACCAGCAGGTGGCTACTGTCGGCAGCATGGAACTCGAAGACGCCGGAGGCACAGATCAGGCGAATGCCGCGCACCCTGCCGGCGCTGAAGCCGAGCGCGCGCGCCGCCGTCCCCGCCGGTGCGGGAAGGCCGCCCTGAAAGAGCCCTTCCGGCTCTACCTGCGTAGGCTCGAACCGCCCGTCGGTACAGTCGAACGGCGGCAGGCCGGTAAGTGAGGTGGCGCCAAGCTGCACGACGCGCGCGAGCAGGCGAGTCCGATCGACCCCCGCGCTGTCGGAGGCGACCCACGGAGCAATCGTCGCTGTGACGACTCGCCACCGGCCGATGAACTCGTGGGCAGGCGCGGGGCCCGCGCGGCCCGCGACCGACTGGGCCGTCACACCAACCGGCAGTGCCGCACCAGCCATGGCACCGATAACCATCGCGCATGCGGTAACCCGGGAACCCATAATCAGCCTATCGCTCGACAGCGGCCATGAAAGCCTGGTATGCGGGATCGGCACGATCGTCATCCGTAACTGTGTACGCGCCGTTCTTCAGCACCCGCGCCAGGATGGATCCTGGCGGGGTGCCGTGATCCTGCGGAACGCCTCCCTCGAGCAACACCAGCGCCGTGGCCCAGCGGCGCAGGTCCGCTTGATACGTGACCGGCGACCAGTTCGAAGCGTCTCCCCGGTTGTCCCGCACGGTCCGGTCGACGCCACGCGCCAGCAAGGTACGAGCTGCTGCGGGGGTCAATCTCGGGTGGAACAGGACAGAGCGGCCATCGTTCATCGGTGTGTCTGGATGCAGCCCGGCCTCCAGCAGCATCTGGAGTGCAAGGTGGGCCTGAGGACTCCATGCGCTGGCGACCAGTTCGATCAGTGTGGTGCCAGGTCCGGAGTCGTCGGCCCTGGGCCTCGCACCGGCGGCCAGGAGGAACCGGACGCCATCGAGATCGCGTGGCGCGCCACCATCCATGATAGCTGCGGTGGCGGCCATGCCGAGCAGCGTCACGCCCCGTTCATCACGCGCCTGGAGGTCCGGTGCGGGAGAGGCATGGAGCAAACTGTCGAGCTTGGCATAGTCGTTGTAGACAATCGCCAGCGCCGCGGCGCGGGTAGCCGCATCTGGGAAGGCGTACTGCGGCGACGGTAGCTTGGGAACGCCCCGGTCACGCAGCGAAGGGTAGATCACCGCCAGGGGAAAGCGAGCGAGAGTCAGCGTCACTCCCAGCGCGACGGGTGCCCCGGCCAGCAGGCACCCAACCACCACGAAGCCGGATCGTCCCGGCGTTCGGCCGGTCCACAGCAGCAGGGCAGCGACCACGCCCAAGGCGGCCAATGCCATGCCGAACGACTGCCCCAATCCTCGGGTCGCAGCATCACCCCCCGGTCGGCCGAAGTACATCGCCGCCGCGCCGACGAGGTCGACGATCGTGAGGGCCCAGCCGAGGTAGAAAAGAGCGCGCATCGCAAATGTGGCAGTGATGAAGAGTCAATATACCCGGCTTGTCCTTCACCGGTCCGGTCGCCACCACCTCAGGCACCTTGCGCTTATCGGGTACCGCCGGTCCGTCGACCCGCTTCATCCTTCCGCACCGTCTGGCGCTTGCCCTTGATCTTGGTGGCTCGGAGCGCGGCGACGACCGGCTGCACCAGTTCCTCCGGCAGCTCTACCAGTGAAAAATTGTCGGTGATTTCGATGGCGCCGATCTGCGCAGCGGGAATCTGTGCCTCATTGGCAATCGCCCCCACCAGGTCTGCCGGGCGGATGTTGGCTTTGCGGCCGGAGCCGATATAGATCCGCGCCATTCCCGCTCCCGGTTTCCGGGGCGACCCAGCCTGCTTGGTGCGCTTGTCGGAGGTTCGCTTCTGTTTGGTGCTGTCGGCCGGGATGACCTGGTCGTCGAGCGGCGGGGCTGCGGCCCCGTCGATACCGCCACCGGCCAGATGGGCCAGTTTCACCGCCGCCGTCGCGATCTCCATCACGTCGTGCTCGGCGGCCAGGGCTTCGACGATGACCCGATAGCCGTCCAGGTCGCCGGCCAGGATCGTTTCCTGAATCGAGCCCCGGGTAATCTCCAGCTGCTTGGCGCGCACATCCAGCACGGTGGGCAGCTTGGCCATCTCGATCTTCTGGCGGGTGAGCTGCTCGATGCTCTTGAGCATCCGGTGCTCGCGCGGCTCTGCGAAGGTGATTGCCACGCCCTCGCGCCCGGCCCGGCCGGTCCGCCCAATCCGGTGGACATACGCAGCCGGCGACTGCGGCACATCGAAGTTCACCACGTGGCTGACCTGCTCGATGTCCAGTCCGCGGGCCGCCACGTCGGTGGCCACGAGGATGTCGACCGTGCCTGCCCGAGTCCGCTGCATGACTCGGCTGCGCTGGTCCTGCGACATACCGCCGTGCAGCGCCTGGACCCGGTAGCCGTGGCCTCCCATGCTCTCGGCCAGGCTGTCCACTTCGTGACGGGTTCGGCAGAACACCAGGGCCAAGGTCGGCGCCTCGAGGTCGAGGACCCGGCCGAGTGCTGCCACTTTCTGAGCTCGGCTGACCACATAGGCGGTCTGGCGTACCTTGGGGAGCTTACCGGCCGCCGGCTTTTCCTGCGCCACCACGACTTTGATCGGGTTCCGCAGGTGCCGCTGCGCAATCGTCGCAATGCGGGGCGCCATGGTCGCGGAGAAGAGCGCCGTCTGCCGCTCGGCCGGTGCCAATTCCAGGATGCCCTCGAGCTCCTCGGCAAACCCCATGTCGAGCATCTCGTCGGCCTCATCCAGCACCACGGCAACCAGCCCCTCCAGGTCGAGGGTCCGCCGCCGCAGGTGATCGAGCGCCCGCCCCGGCGTGGCAACCACCAC
Source organism: Gemmatimonadales bacterium (assembly GCA_019637315.1). Lineage (NCBI taxonomy): Bacteria > Pseudomonadati > Gemmatimonadota > Gemmatimonadia > Gemmatimonadales > Gemmatimonadales bacterium. Next base: position 8,072 of record JAHBVU010000027.1, on the reverse strand, counting down.
GTGGGCCCCGCGCCGCAGCATCTTGATTTGCTGGCTGAACTCCTGCCCGCCGTAGATCGGCACCGTCGAGGCACCGAGCGCTCGGCCGTAGCGGTGGAAAGCTTCGGCCACCTGCATCGCCAGTTCCCGGGTGGGCACCAGGACCAGCACTGCGGGGCGGGAGGGGGCCGGGGGCTCCGACGGCAGGCGCTGGAGGAGGGGCAGGGCGAAGGCGGCGGTCTTGCCCGTGCCGGTCGCGGCCTGGGCCAGGATATCCCGGCCAGCCAGGAGCGGCGGAATCGCCTGTTCCTGGATCGGGGTCGGCTCTTCATAGCCGAGGGCGGTCAGGGCTTCGACCAGAGCGGGGTTGACCCCGAGTGCCGCAAAAGTTGAGGACATGACGCAAGATAGGTGGGCGGGGGTAAGTCTACCTTGCCCTGCCCGCGCCTCCTCCCGAGAGGATTCAGAACGAGACACGGTTGCCCGGCAGCTCGAGGTCGAGAAGCACCACATCGTACAGCTCCTGGCTCATCGCCTTGAGCGCATCCTCGCCGCTCTCAGCCGACTGGACTCGGTATCCCTGCTCAGCCAGGATGGTAGACAACATGGTGCGGATCTTCAGGTCGTCGTCCACCACCAGCACCAGCGGACCTGAGGGCTCCTGCGTACCCGTCGCCTTTGACATCCGTGCTCCTTGGACAGCGGGAGAAGCCGACTGGAACGCCTTCATCGAGCGCTTCGAGCGGTTCACCTGACTCTCTCGCCAGGCGAGCAGTGTCAACTCGCAAGCACTTCCCGAACCTGATGTGCCAGTGCGCTGGGGGAAAAGGGCTTCTGCAGGAAGTTTACTTCCTCGTGGAGGATGCCGTGTCGTACGACTGCATCATCGGTGTACCCAGAAAGATAGAGCACCTTCATCTCGGGATGGTGGCTCAGCAACCGCTCGGCGAGGATTCGCCCCCCCATTCCAGGCATCACGACATCGGTGACGAGCAAGTGAATCGGCTCCCTGTAGTGGGTGGCAACCCGAATCGCCTCCTCGCCGTGGCTTGCCTCCAGGACGGTGTAGCCGCACTGCTGCAAGGTGAAGCGCGTCAGCGCCCGAACGGCATCATCGTCCTCGACCAGCAGCACTGTTTCAGTTCCGCGTGGTGGTGGCCCCAGACCGGTTGCGGATCTCCCGGTTAGCGCAGGCTGTTCGACGCGCGGTAAGTAAATCTTGAATGAGGTCCCCAGCCCTGGTTCGCTATAGACCTCGATCCTCCCGTCGCTCTGCTTGACGATGCCGTGAACCACCGCCATACCCAGGCCACTACCCTCGCCGACACCCTTGGTGGTGAAGAACGGCTCGAACAGGCGACGTGTGACCTCCTCGGTCATGCCGGTACCCGTGTCCGTGACCGACAGCATGACGTACCAACCCGGCCGGGCATCCGCATGGGACAGGGCGTAATCCTCATCGAGGAATACGTTGCTGGTTTCGACGGTGAGTCTACCGCCTTGCGGCATGGCGTCGCGGGCGTTCACCGCGAGATTCAGGAGCACTTGTTCCAGTTGTCCTGGGTCCGCCTTCACGCTTCCGAGCTCAGGATCCAACACTGTGGTCAGTTCGATGTCCTCGCCGATGACGCGTCGAAGCATTTTTTCCGTGTGCCGAACCACCTCGTTCAGGTCTAGCACCTTGGGGGCCAGTACCTGCTTCCGGCTAAAGACCAGCAGTTGTCGAGTCAACGATGCCGAACGCTCCCCGGCCTTGAGGATTTCCTCCAGCAACTCCCGGTTAGGGTCATCCTGAGGTGTTGATTGCAGCAGTAACTCACTGTACCCGTTTATGATGGTGAGCAGGTTGTTGAAGTCGTGCGCCACGCCACCAGCCAATTGCCCGATGGCCTCCATCTTCTGCGACTGGTGCAACTGCTCCTCGAGCGTCTTCTGGTGACTCATGTCGAGGAATGTCACCACCGCACCGACAATCTCCTTGCCCCGCCACATCGGGGAGGCGAAGTACTCGGCGTCGAACTTCGTCCCGTCGGCACGCCAGAACACCTCGCCCTTGATGCGAGTCGGCTGGCGCGTCTGAATGGCTCGAACGATCGGGCACTCTTCCTCAGGGTACGGACGGCCATCCGGATAGTGGTGGTGAATCAGTGCGTGCATGTTTCGACCCCTCAGTTGATCGGGGTCGGCGTAGCCGAGGAGACGGGCGCACGTCGGGTTCGCCAGCATGCAGTTGCCGTTGATGTCGATGCCGTAAATGGCCTCGGCCGTGGAATCGAGCAACAATTGGACGAGTTCTTCCCGCTCGCGAACCGTTTCCGTGGCCCGCTTGCGCTCCAACTCGCCTGCCATCGCCATGCGCAAACGCTCGATCCACCAATCGAGCCGTTTGCGTTTGAATTCCGAAACCGCCATCGGTTCGGGACGGAGGATCAGTTCCGGCGGTTCATAGTACGGGTTGGGACAGACGAGATCGGAGATGGCCACCATCGGGTGGGTCACGAGCACGTCATGGATGAGCGCGGGATCGAAACGCGATCGCAAGTAATGACAGGCGATTACTGCTCGGTGCTTGGCGAGGAACTCGTTGAGCATCGCCTCATACTCGATCAGCCGATCGCCCTCCAGATTCGCGTCGAGCGCCCACGTCATCTCACCCTGGAAACGCAGGCCGGCGTAGCCGTCCGCAAGAGCCGCAGCCTCGCACTCGGCGAGGTAGTCGAGCATTCCGTGTGCGTCGAACTTTCCTTGGCGCAGGTAGACGTCGTGTTTCGTCAGGATCCTGAGGGCGCCTTTGTCGGTTTCGTGGGCGACGTTCACGCCGGAAGCCGCGAACCGTTGGACGAGATCCTCGAATGGCGAATCGTTCGCGACGTAGAGACAGCGCTCGCCACGCTGCAATCCGGCAGTGATGAACGCCACGGCGCTGGCGGTTTGATCTGTCAGGTTGTCGTGGATCGGACAGAGGTGATCGCCCTGGCGGAGCTTCGCCAACTCGACGTCCAGTCTCGTTGCCATGCGTTCCCCCGTGGTCGGGGCTCGGGCGGTCTCTAGACCGGTCAGCCCACCATACTCTACCTCACAATAGTGCGTGGGGTAAGAGACTGTTGGCATGAAAGGTCCCCGCGCGGTACCCAGACCTGATCCGTCCGGCGGAAATCAGCGCGCGGCGCTACGTTCCGGGAGACCCCCCGGACAGGAACGCCCTCATGACCTCCCCCGCTCGGCGCACCGCCACCCTCGGCGCGGTCTGTGCCTCGCTTCTGACGATCGCCAGCGTCTCGCTCCCGACTCTTGCAGCCCAGGCTCAACCGAGTGCCACGGCCCAGTACTTCGCGACCCAGGTGGACCGCGAAGACCAGGTCCGCATCCCGATGCGCGATGGCAAGCGGCTCAATGCCTCGCTCTTCTTTCCGAAGGGTCGCCCGCGTCAGAACCTGCCGACCATCCTGGTCTTCTTTCCGTATCTGATCAGCCCGGCCGCCTGGCCCGAGAACCAGCGGTTCCTGGAGAGCGGCTACGCCCTGGCCTATGTCAACGTCCGGGGCCGCTACTACTCGGAGGGCGTCTACACCTACCTCGGTGGCTCGGGACCGGACTCGTACGACACGATCGAGTGGATTTCGAAGCAGCCCTGGTCCAACGGCAAGGTTGGTGCGTACGGCTGCTCATCGAGCGCCGAGGAGCAGCATCGGATGAACGCGATGCATCACCCCGCGTTTGCGGCGGCGGTGCCGAGAGGCTCCGGAGCTGGCATCGGGAAGGTTGGACCGTACAACGAAATGGGAAACCACTACCGGGGCGGTGTGTTCCAGAACTTCTGGCTCTCCTGGTACCACGCCGCGGGCTACAAGTACAAGCCGTCGTTCCCGGCCGAGCTCACCCGGGAACAGCTGCTCCGGCTCAACCGCTACTGGGACGGGAACCCGCAGTCGCTTCCGCAGGTCAGCTTCGACAGCGTCATCAACACGTTGCCGCTCAGCGATATCCCGAAGCGAATCGGCTCCGCGCCGAGCGACCTCGATGACTTCATGACCTGGCAGCTCAACGATCCGCGGTGGAACACGATCGAGTTCGGCCGCGAGGGCGACCGGAACGCCGCACCCGCGCTCTACATCAACTCCTGGTACGACGTGTCGACCGGTCCGAACCTGGCGATGTTCGAGTATCAGACGGAGCACGCCGCCACGCAGCAAGCCCGCGACAACACCTTCATGATCATCGCCCCCACCGCCCACTGTCAGATGGGGCGGGTCGAGAGCGAGAACTACGTGATCGGCGAGCGCAACGTGGGCGACGCGCGGTTCGACTATACGGGTTTCATTGTCCGCTGGTATGATCGCTGGCTCAAGGGCATCGAGAACGGCATCGAGGAGGAGCCCAAGGTTCGCGTCTACAACATGGGCGACAAGGCCTGGAAGGCCTATGGGACCTGGCCGCCGGCCGGCGCTCGCCAGCTCACCTACCATCTCGCGAGCGACGGCGGCGCCAACACCGCAGCTGGCAATGGTCGCCTGGTGTCGACTCGGCCGCGAAAGGACGGGCAGGACGCGTACACCTACGATCCGATGAATCCGGCGCCCAGTCTGGGTGGGCAGGTGTGCTGCTTCAACGCGGCGGTGCCCGGGTCGTTCGATCAGTCAGCCATGCAAGCTCGGCCCGATGTGCTCGTGTACAGCACCGAACCGCTCCGTGCGCCGGTCGACGTGACGGGGCCGATCGCGGTGACGTTCTATCTCTCGTCTGACGTGAAGGACACCGATCTCATCGTCAAGCTGGTAGATGTGCATCCCGACGGAAAGGCGTACAATCTCGACGAGCAGGCGCTTCGTGTCCGGTGGCGAGAGGGCTGGGATGCGCCGGTGTTCATGGAGCGCGGCAAGGTGTACAAGGTCACGCTCCCGCCGCTGGTGACGAGCAACACCTTTCAGGCGGGGCATCGGATCAGGATCTCGGTTACCAGCAGCTCGTTTCCGGTATACGAGCGGAACCTGAATACCGGTGGACCCAACTACAACGAGCAGCAGCCGGTGGTGGCGCATAACGTGATCCACCACGGACCGACCTATCCGTCGGCGATCACGCTGACCGTGGTGCCATCGACGGGAGACCCGCGCGGCACCGGCAGGCGATAGCACGGCCTTAAGCCGCATCAAGTCTGGTGCGACGTGCTTCAGCGATTCCGCGTGGCCGGTGTACGCTGGTCCCCTGTTGCATGATGAGATCGGTGACGGTGCCAGCCTCAGGCGGTACGAACTCGAGGAATATGGGGCCCGCTACTGCCGTTCCAGCTGGATCTGCTGGCTGCCCTGTTCCAGAATGAGCCCGGTCACCTTACCCTGGCCGTCAACCTGAAAAACGATGACGGGGCCGCGGGGGTCCGCAAAGCGGGTCTCTGATCGCGCGGCGAGCGGCGCCTCTGGATTCGGCCCCGGCTTCACGAAGAGCGTCGTGCCATCGCGACGAAACGTCATGGTGAAGCCGGTGGGCGCCTTGTACTCACCGACATAGCGGTCGAGGATCGCCGCTGACAGTGCGATGCCCGGTGCCTGAGGTCCCGGCTGCCCTCCTCCCTGTCCGGGTACTCCGCGCATGGCTTCTGCGCTCGCTGCGGGGAGTGCGTCGACGAACTGCGCCATGCGCTTGCGCATGGCCTCGTCCGGGAGACGTCCAACGGCGGCGCCCATGTTGTCCGTCATGTTGGCCACCTTGCTGGTCGCAGGGGTGACCACGGTAACCGCCGGGTGCGAGGCGACGTACTTGATCATGAACTGTGCCCAGCTCCTGGCATCGAACTCCTTGGTCCAGTCAGGAAGGGGGCGGTTACCGATCCGGTTCCAGAGCCGGGTGCGCCCGAAGGGCAGGTAGACCATCACCGCGATTCCGCGCTCCTGCGCGAGCGGGAGGATCGTCCTTTCGATGTCGCGATCGTCCACGGCGTAGTTGATCCCGATGAAGTCGATCGGCTCGGTGCGCATGAGCCGTTGCAGTTCGTCGTACTGTCGCTGCTCGACGCTGGTCAGGCCGATGTAGCGAATCTGCTTGCCCTGCTTCATCTCCTTGAGGATGCCAAGGTGGGTCGGGACGTCGCCCAGGTTGTGGATCTGAACGAGATCGACCGGGCGCTTGCCGATCCGCTGAAATGAGGTCTGCAACTGCTGGCGCGCAGCTGCGGGATCGGCGGACCCGCCGCCCGACATCGAGGCAACGTTCACCTTGGTTGCCCAGAACATCTTGTTGGTCAAGCCGAGTTCTTTGGCGAGCCGCCCGGAGACCTCCTCGGATGAGCCCCCGCCGTAGCTCGGTGCCGTGTCGAAGACCGTGCCGCCTGCTGCGATCATGGTCCGCAGCACTTCGCGCAGCGCGGTGACATCCTCTGCGCGGGAGACCTGTGCGAACGTGGCGGAACTGCCGAGACCGACGATCGGAATCCGTTCTCCGGTCGAGGGAATGGCACGGGTGATCAGCTGCTGTCTTGCGGCCCACAGCAGCTGCGGGTTGAGCGCAAGCCCCGCAGCTGCGCCGGCGGAGAGGCCAAGCCATTCGCGGCGGTCGATCATTGGTTACGTCCTGGTTGAGAGTGTACTGGACTGAGCCTACCGAGGTGGCTGGCCATGAAGCGGCGCACGTCGTCTCTGTAGTAGCGCCCGGCCGCACCTTGAGGCCCGTGGGGTTGACCCGGCATGATCAGCAGATCGAAGGTCTTATTGGCTTCGATCAGCGCCTGGGCCATGCGCATGGTTGTCGCCAGGCTCGCGTTGACGTCGCTGGTGCCATGCATGAGCTTGAGCCGCCCGCGCAGCGCGGAGGCGTGTCCGAGGTTGGACCCCGCATCGTAGCCTGCCTGGTTGCTCGCCAGCAGGCCCATGTTGGGCTCGTTGATCACGGCTGCCTCGGTCAGTTCGCCCGGAGCGCCGGCATAGCCCACCTTGAAGAAATCGGGCGCAGTGAGCATACCGCGGATGGCGAAGTAGCCGCCCCAGGAGTGGCCCACGATTCCAGCCTGCGTCGTATCGATGTAGGGTTTGGATCGGGCCAGCGCCCGGATGGCAGCGACGTGGTCGGGGATCTCTATCTGGCCGATGCGGCCGTAGTTCGCGTCCTGAAAGGCTTTGCTGCGGCCCGGGGTGCCGCGGGCGTCGAGCAGGGCAACGACGAAGCCCATCTGGGCCAGCGACGCGGCGACCCCGTGCATCGATGTGGTGGGCGCGTACGTCGTCTGGTGCACAGCCAGAAACGGGCCGGCGTAGATGTAGTCGATCACGGGATACCGTTTGGCAGGGTCGAAATCGGTCGGCCGGTACAGAACCCCGTACAGATCGGTGGTTCCATCAGCTGCCTTGACACGGAACGGCTCCGGCGGCGTGTACCCTGCCGCCTCGAGGTGCGCAGTCGAGGCCTGTCCCAGGCGCTTGACCAGCGTGCCGTTCGCGCGGCGGAGCTCCACGGTGTGCGGCTGCGCGAGGTTCGAGTACGAGTCGACGAAGAAGCTGCCCGACGCTGAGAACAGGGGTTCGTGCTGGCCTGGCGCCGAGGTCAACGCGGTGAATCCCCTCCCGCTCAGCGCGACACGGTAGACGTGCCGATCGTAGGGGCGAGTGGAATCTCCGGACGCGATCAGGTCGATCAGTCCCCGCGCCGAATCGACGCGCACCACCCGGTGAACAGGAAAGGCGCCCGAGGTCACTCTCCCCTTCAGTGTGCCATCGTAGCCGTAGTGATAGACGTGACGCCATCCGTCGCGCTCCGACATCCAGAGAAAACCGCTGTCATCCGGAAGTGGAGTGACCTGCCATTGCCAGGTGCTCGTCGCAAAGTCCAGCGCCGCCACGAAGGTCGCCGGACGCTCGTCGTACGCGAGCAGGCGCGCCGCGCCGCTGGCCCCCTCGATTGCAAAGAGGTCCAGCCGCTTGCCCGTACGTGACATTCGCATCACGAGTGCCTCGGAGGCGGTCGATCGCCAGCCGAGCAACCAGACGTAGGCATCTCGGCTGTCCAGTTGAACCGAACGCGCAACGGCCGCTGCAGGGTCGACGATGTGCAGTTCCGTGACGGGCAACGGCGTACCGGTCTTGGGGTAGGGAGCGTAGCTGACG
>JAHBVU010000026.1 GCA_019637315.1 Gemmatimonadales bacterium | reverse complement strand
GTAGTGCCGAAAGGCGTCTCGGTTCGAATCCGAGTCAGGGCATGGGTTTACGGCGCCGGCAAGAGTGGCGTTCAGGACATAACGCCAGCGTAGCTCAGTGGTAGAGCACTCGATTCGTAATCGAGCGGTCGTCGGTTCAATCCCGACCGCTGGCTCTTCAGAAGTCGTTGTCACGTCCCCAGTTACAGATCCCTCATTCATCGTGCATCGTGCCGCGTGGCAAATCTGTGGCCGGTGGCCCCGGAGACCCGCCATTCGTTCGAGATCCTGATCCCGTCGTCCCGTCCGTAAGGGCTTTGGGCTCAGGTCCCGAGCGACTCACTCCTCCGCAGGCGTTGCTCCGAATGGGTTGAAGCGCGGCACCTGTACCCCGTCGACATCGGTAAAGCCATACTCACGCGCCAGGTCGGCGACGAAATGGATCCGCCCCGACTTGCTCAGCACCCTGCGGTCCCGTGCCAGCGCGGCAACTGCGCGGCCGAGGTACTCGGTCGACTCGCTCAGGTCATAGCGGAAACGACGCCGGATCGCCTCCGTGGTCATGGTCCGTGCAACGCGTTCGGTCTGCATGAAGCCGGGCATTAGCGTAACGACCGCAACCCGGTGCGCTTTCGCGTCGGTCGCGAGATTGGCCATCAACCGGTTGATCGTCACGTGCGAGAGATCCCAGAGCAGGTTTCCGGCGTAGTCGCCGAAACGCTCGCCGCTGAGGACCGACTTCGGCGTGCCTTCCATCAGTCCATCCGTGACGCCCACGATCAGGCCGCGACGCCGGGGAACCATGAGGCGGAGCGCCTCGCGGCTGGCGAGGAAGTACGCCGTCGGGCCGCCGTCCATCTGGTGGCGCCACAGGGCGGCTGGCAGTTCCCAGAACGGGGTGCCCCAGGCAGCCATCGCTTCGGCGGCCGACGCCGTTCCGTCGGCGGCGCCCCACACGGCGTTGGCAAGGACGTCGAGCCCATCCTGTTCCGCGGCGACCCGCTCGAATAGCCGGGCGACCTGCGCCGCGTCGGTTGCATCCGTCGGGACGGCAATGCCGCGTCCCCCCCGGGCGGTGACCTCGTCGGCCGTGTCGTCGACGGTTCCGGGTGCGCCATCCCGCGGAGCGGGGCCACCCCGGGTGGTCCGGCCGGCGACATAAACCGTGGCTCCCGCGTCACCCAAGGCGAGCGCAATCCCGCGTCCAGCGCCTCGGCTGCCGCCCATGACGACTGCGACCAGTGCTCGCGCCCGCTTCCGTATCGGCATGGCACCCCTCCCGTTATGATTCTAAACAACGATATAGTTATTATCTAAACGGTTATTTAGAAATGGTCAAGGCCCATGGTTCCTGAGGCGACACGGTGAGTCCTCGCCCACGCAAGGTTTCGGACGATGCCGTTTTCGACGCGCTGCATCGGGTGATGGGGCGGGTCGAGCCCGCCGAGCTGACCCTGGCCCTGGTCGGGCGCGAAGCAGGTATTACGGCGGGCGCCCTGGTGCAGCGATTCGGGTCGAAGCTGGGTCTGATGCGGGCCTTTTCCGGGCGGTTCGCCGGCGGGGCCGACGCCATGCTCGACGCCCTGCGCGCCCGCGCGGGGTCGCCGCTTGGCGCGCTGGAGGCATATGCGACGAGTGTAGCCGGCATGGCCGAGACGCCGGCGACGCTGGCACACCACCTGGCGTACCTGCAGATGGACTTGACCGATCCGGAGATGTTTGCCCACGTGCGGGATCACGCGGTGGCCACGCGGCGAGCCCTGGTGCGATGGATCGAGGAGGCGGTCAGCGCCGGCGACCTGCGGGACGATACCGACGCCGGCATGCTGGCCCGTTTGGTTCACGCCGTGGTGAGCGGATCGATGCTGGCCTACGCCTTTTTTCGGGAAGGTGCGCCGGATGCCTGGCTCCGCCGCGACCTCGCGATTGCGCTGCAGCCGTATCGTCGGGCCGTGTCTGCGGGCCCGCGTCAGCGCAAACCTGGTAGAAAGGCCCGAAGGCCCGGCGGCCGATGAGGATGGTCGAGCCTACTTCCGCCAGCTCCGTACCACGCGCGCCGTACGAATGAAGTCGAGCCGGGGGAACTCTCGGGCGAGATAGACGTTGCCTTCCGCCCGGATCTCGGCCTGTGACGGCCCCGGTTTCCGATCCGTGTTGGTGCCGCCGTACTCGGCGTTGAACGAATCGACCACGGCCATTCCCTCGACGACTTCGCCAATGGGAGGAAAGCCAAAGCCGTTGGTCGAATCGAGCCGGGCGTTGTCTGCGAGGTTGATGAAGAGCTGGGTGCCCCGGGTGTTCGGGCCGCCCCGCGCGTAGGAAACCCGTCCGCGCAGGTTGCTGGATTTGACGGGCTCGTCCGGGATGCTGCGGCCCTCCCACGCGGCTGCCACGGCCGGCAGGGCCGGCAACCCCCACTGCACCACGAATCCGCTCACGACCCGGAAGAAGCGCGCCTCGTCGTAGTAGCCGCTGCGCACCAGGTAGTGGAAGCGGTCGACCCCGGCCGGACTCCAATCCCGCCGGGCCCGGATCACGAACGGTCCGCGGCTCGATTCGATCCGCACGTCGAAGCTATCGGGAGCCGCCCGACTGAGCGCCTTCGGCGAGGGTGTCAGCAGGGGGTCGCGCTTGGCGCAGGCGCCAAGCAGCGCTGCCGCCGCGGTTGCGAACAGGATCGGAGCCAGCCGACGCGCCGGGGGCACGGTCAGCCTCCGAGCGCAGCCGACAGGTCGGCAATCAAATCGTCGGTTTCTTCGATGCCCACCGAGTAGCGCACCAGGCTTTCCGGAATCCCCATCGCGACGCGCTCCTCCGCGGTGCACTCGACATGGCTGGTCGTGGCGGGCACGCCGGCCAGGGTCTGGACCGCGCCGAGGCTTGGTGCGCAGTAGGCGATCTGGAGCGCGCCCAGGAACCGCTTGAGATCGCGACCGCCGGCCGCCAGTTCGAAGCTCAGCACGCCGCCGAAACCGCGCATCTGTCGCTGGGCAATGGCGTGGCCTTCGTGGCTCGCGAGGCCGGGGTAGAAGACCCGCGCCACGGCGGGATGCTCCGCCAGGAAGGTCGCAATTGCGAGTGCCGATGCATTCTGGTGGCGAACCCGGAGGGCCAGGGTTTTCATGCCGCGGATGATCCGATAGGCGGCATCGGCGCCCAGGGCGGCGCCGTGGATCTCGCGATACTGGTAGACCTGCTTGATCAGCTCGGCCTTGCCGGTGAGGACGCCGCCCAAGGCGTCTTCGTGGCCGCAGAGAAACTTGGTGGCGCTGTGGAGCACCAGGTCGGCGCCGAGTGCCAGCGGGTTGGTGTTGATCGGGGTGCCGAAGGTGTTGTCGACCACCACGATGGCGCCGGCCGCGTGCCCGGCCCGGGCCAGGCGTTCGATGTCGAGAACCTTGAGGGTCGGATTGGTCGGCGTCTCGAGGTAAAGCAGGGTGCAGCCGGCCCGGATTTCCCGCTCGATCGCGTCGTGGTCGACGGTATCGACCTGGCGGACCGTCACGCCCCAGCGGGGCAGGAACTCGATGAAGAGCCGGGTGGTGCCGCCGTAGGTGTCTTTGACCGTGACGACACGATCGCCGGGCTTGAGCAGGCCGAACAGGGTGCTGCTGACCGCGGCCATGCCGCTCGCGAAGCTGGTCGCCGCCTCGCCGCCCTCGAGGATCCGGATCTTTTCCTCCAGCACGGCCACCGTCGGGTTGGTGTTGCGGCTGTAGTTGTACCCGGGGCGCTTGCCGGTGGCGACCTCGAGCCACTCGTCGAGATCGGCGTAGCCGAACGAGGCGCTCAGGACAATCGGTACCTGCGTAGCGTGGGCGGTATTGTTGCGATCCGATTCGCCGGCCCAGACGGCGTGCGTCGACGGCCCGAAGGTGCGGTTGGACATGAAGGAACCCATCGAAGTAAGAGACACCGCTCGCGGTGCGCGCGCGGGCATTCCGCGACCCGACCGCGAGCGTCGCCAAACTTAATTACTTTCCCTCCCGTCATGAGCGACATCTATCGTCTGGCAGCCGATCGCGGTCCCACCGCGCAGCTCGCCCTCGGCCTCGAAGTCCGACTCGATCCGCCTGGGGCGGTTCATGAGCTGACTCCCGGCGATCGCTTCTTCGTCGACGGCCTTGCCCTCGAGGGGAAGGTGGTCAGCCGCGGCAGCGGCTCGGTGACCGTCGCGGTGCTGGACGCCGCCGGCCGGTGGGTCCGAACCACCTGGTCGCCCAACACCGTGGTCCGGCGGATGCGGGGTTAGGCGTGCCAGAGGCTGGGGTCCTCCTCCTTGCTGCCTTCGCGGCGGCTGTTGGTGCTGCCATCAATTCGGTCGCCGGTGGCGGCACTCTGGTCACGTTCCCGATGATCGTGGCACTCGGCGTCGACCCGCTGGTGGCCAACGCGACGAGTCGTCTGTCGCTCCTGACCGGGGCGTTAGGCGGCGTCTGGGGGTATCGGGCCCAGCTGGCGCGCACCCAATCCTGGCTGGTGCCCTTCAGCGTGCCGAGCGTCCTGGGCGGGTTGGCGGGAGGGTGGCTGGTGCTGATGACCGGATCGCGAACCTTCAGCCAGATCGTGCCGTTTCTCGTCCTGGGCGCGACGGTGCTCTTCATGGTGCAGGGCCCGATCGTGCGCTGGCTCCGTCAGCGTCCGGGAGCATCGGGTGCGGCCGACCAGCCGGTCCGGGCGGGGCCCGTGTTCCTGGTATCGCAGTTCCTGGTGGGTGTCTATGGCGGGTACTTTGGCGCCGGCATGGGTATCATCATGCTCGCCGTTCTGGGGATACTCGGCTTCACCAACATCCACGAGATGAATGGTCTCAAGTCCTGGGGCGGGTTGTTGACGACCGTCGCCGCGGGCATACTGTTCGCTGGTGGAGGTGTGGTGCTCTGGCCGGTGGCGTTTGCGATGGCCGTCGGGAGCCTGGTGGGAGGGTACGGCGGATCGGTACTCGCTCAACGGGTTGGCGCCGTGTGGGTGCACCGGGCCGTTGTCGCGGTGGGGTTGGGCAGTTTCGTCTGGCTGATGCTTCGATAGCACCGCCAGACCTTCGGTTGCGTGATCCGGAGCGGCTTCGGATGCGCGATAAGGAATCCAGAGCTTCATTTGTCACTGCAGGAGGTGCCTGATGGTCACTCGTTCCCTTCTCGTTGCAGCCGGTGTTTTCATTGTCGCCGGGTGTGGGGGAGGCAGCCCGTCGGGCCCGACGCCACCGCCGCCGCCACCTCCGCCGCCCGCAGCTCCGGTCGCGACGGTGACGGTGACGGTGCCCACTGGTGATCTCTATCCGGGCATGACGGTTTCCGCAGCGGCGGAAGCCCGGACCTCGGCCGGCGCCACAGTTTCGACCTCCTTTACGTGGGGCTCGAGCGCACCTGCCGTGGCCACGGTGAGCGGCACCGGTGTGATTACGGCGGTGGGGGCCGGTACGGCAACCATCACGGCGACGTCGGGAACGGTGAATGGAACGGCGCAAGTCGAGGTCAAAGCGCCGAATCTCGACCGGATCGTCGATTCGATCCGACTCGCCCACAACATGCCCGGCATGGCGGGCGCCATCGTGACGCTCGATGAGATTCAGGCCGGGGTGGGCGGGTTCCGTCGGGCCGGCGGCACGGTGCGGGTTACCATCGACGACAAGTGGCACATCGGTTCCAACCTGAAGGCGCAGACCGGCGCGCTTGCTGCGATTGCCGTCGACCGGGGCGACATCAGCTGGAGCGCCAAAGCCGTCGACTGGTTTCCCGAATGGTCGTCCGAGATCCGCGCCGAGTTCCAGAACGTGACCTTGGAAGACCTCCTGGCCAATCGGAGCGGGATTCGAAACGATCCGGGCGCGGCGCAATACGCAGCGGCAACGGCGCGGGAACAGCGCGAACTGGTTGCGCGCTATGGCCTGACCAATCCGGGGGCCGTGGCCTATGGCAACTACTTCTACAGCAACGTCGGATTCGTGATTGCCGGCGCGATGATCGAGCGGGCCATGGGCGGCACCTACGAGGCGCTGATGCAGCAGCATCTCTGGGGCCCGTTAGGCGTCAACGGCGCCGGGTGGGGTCCGCAGGCGCTGGCAGGTTCTCAGGATCAACCGGTAGCGCATCGGTGGCAGAACAACACCTGGGTGGCCTGCGAAGCTTGCGATAACCCGCCCGGGCTGTCGGCGGCCGGGCGGGCCCACATGCCGATCCGGGACTGGGCCAGGGTCATTCAGGAGATGATGAAGGCTGATGGCGGCAGCGGTGCGCTGATCAGTGCGACCAACGGCCGTCATCTCACCACCGGCATCACGACGATCCAGGCCGGCTCGACGGACCTCTATGCCATCGGGTGGATCACCACGACCCGAACCTGGGCCAACGGCCGAACCGTGACCCACAGCGGCAGCAACACCATCAATCATTCGGTGGCCTGGGTCGGCCTGGGCCGCGGCCTGGCGGTCATTGCGGCGACGAATGGATACGATACGGGCGGCCGGACGGGGACTGCACTCGACGTCCTGGTGAGCCGGATGCTCAACTACTACAACAACGGCAAGTAGGTCTGGCCGAGGTCGACGCAACGTTTTGGGGGCAGGGAGAGTCTAACGGTCGTTCCCCGCTTGGACGACCGGATGCTGGTAGCCCTATCGATCGGCCTGTTTCAGGCCACAGCCGCAATTCCGGCTGCGCACGTTGCAGCGGCACCGCCTGAACGGCGAGCCGCTGCCGTGCGCGCCGACCACAGTCCGGTCGTCGATGGTCGCGACGACGACCCGGTCTGGCGCGTCGCCGACCCGATAACCGATTTCTACGAGTTCGATCCGGTCGAGGGCAAGCTTCCCCGGTTTCGGACCGAGGCCAAGATCGCCTACGACAGCCGGAATCTCTACGTCTTTGTCCGGATGTTCGACCCGGAGCCGGACAAGCTGCTGCGGTTGCTCTCGCGGCGAGACGTTCGCGCACCGACCGATCAAGTCAAAGTCATGGTCGACTCCTACCACGACCGTCGGTCGGGTTTTCAGTTCGGGGTCAATCCCGCAGGGGTCAAGCGAGACATCTCCCTCTTCAACGATTCCGGTGAAGACGTCGCCTGGGACGGCGTCTGGGACGTGGCGACCACGATCGACTCGCTGGGGTGGACCGCGGAGTTTCGGATTCCGCTGTCTCAGCTTCGCTATGGCGCGGCCGACAGCCACACCTTCGGCATCGGCATCTGGCGCGACATCGAACGCTACAAGGAACGGGTCAGCTGGCCGAGCTATCAGCGAAGCCAGGTCGGGATTGCCTCGCAGCTCGGTGAGGTGACCGGGTTCGAGGGGTTGACCTCGCCTCGGCGGGTGGAAATCAGTCCGTACCTGCTCACCAAGAACGAGACGGTATTCGAAGGCGCCGGGACTCGCCATCCGCAGCGGCTCGCTGGGGGCGTCGACCTCAAGTTCGGGGTGTCGTCGAACCTGACGCTCGATGCCACGGTCAATCCGGACTTCGGGCAGGTCGAGGCCGACCCGGCGCAGCTCAACCTGTCGGCGTTCGAAACCTTCTTCGGGGAACGCCGTCCCTTTTTCATCGAAGGGGGCAGCCTGCTCAGCATGCGGGTCAACTGCTACCAGGTCCGCGATTGTGGCAACGAGCGACTGTTCTACTCCCGTCGCATCGGGCGTGCTCCCTCGCTCTCGGATGCGTATGGTGATGCCACGTCGCCGACGGGGACGACGATCCTTGGCGCCGCCAAGCTGACGGGACGGACGCCCGGTGGCTGGTCGGTTGGTGTGCTCGAGGCGGTGACCGGGCGGGAGGTCGGGACGGGAGATCGGACCATCGAGCCGCGCACCAGCTATACGGTGGGGCGGCTCACCAAGGACTTTCGTCGCGGTTCGTCCGGTGTTGGTGTGATCGGCACCATGGTGCAGCGGGACAACGACGGCTGGACCGAGGATGCGCTTCGATCGAGCGCCGTGGTCGGCGGGGTCGACTTCCGGCATCGCTTTGCGCGCGATCAGTTCGAGCTGTCGGGCCAGCTGATCGGTTCTCGTGTGAGCGGGACCTCCGCGGCAATCGCCGCGACGCAGACGAGCTCGGTTCACTACTTCCAGCGACCCGATGCCGACCTGGAATATGATCCCACGCGGACCAATCTGTCAGGCACTGCCCAGCAACTGCGACTGGCCAAGGTCGGGGGTGGCAAGGTCCGGTTCGAGACGAGCTATCAGCGGGTCTCGGCGGGGTTCGAGATCAACGACCTGGGCTTTCTGCGGCGGGCTGACTGGCAGGCACAGGCAACCTGGCTGCAGCTGGCGTTCAATCGACCGGGTCGGTTCTACCGTATGTTTGCCTGGAATGTGAACCAGTGGAGCGAGTGGAATACGGAAGGGTTGCTGCTGGAACGGGGCTTCAATACCAACATCCACCTCGGATTGCCCAACAACTGGTGGCTGCGCGCCGGCGGCACCTTGAGTGGCCCGGGCGACGCGTACTGCGATCGCTGCGCTCGCGGAGGACCGGCGGTTCGGGTCGATGACTTCCGGTCTGTCTGGGGGGGCATCGAGGGCGACAGCCGCATGGTAGTGATTCCCTCGCTCTGGCTCAACGCAGGGCAGCGGGACCGCGGTAGGAGTCAATCGTACAGCATTGATCCGTCGGTGCGCTTCCGGGTCTCGAGCCGCTGGAGTTCGTCGGTCGGCCTGGGCGTCGGATGGAACGAAGACGATCGGCAGTGGTACGACAACGTCGTCGACGACGGTGGAACGACCCACTACACCTTTGCACGCCTGACCCAGCGAACCGCGAGCGTGGTCGGGCGGGTCGACTATACCGCGTCGCCGGACCTGACGGTGCAGCTGTACCTCCAGCCGTTCATCAGCAAGGGGCGTTTCAGCAACATTCGCGAGCTGGCTGACCCGCGCGCGGTCAGTTACGACGATCGGTATGCACCCTATCAGGGCGCTGGTGATCCGGCAGAGTTCAACGTCAAGCAGTTTCGGTCGAATGCGGTGGTGCGGTGGGAGTATCGGCCGGGGTCGGTCCTTTTCCTGGTCTGGCAGCACGGCCGCTTCGACCGGGAAACGCGCTACGGTGAGCGCTCCTTCACGGGTGACATCGGTGCCCTGTTCCGAACGCCGGCCACCAATACCCTCCTGCTCAAGATGTCCTACTGGATCGATCGGTAGCTGCGTTACGGCTCCCGGGGGTACGCCGTGCCGCCCTTAATGACGGTGCGGACTCGGCGAAGGTTGCGGATGTCGACCGTGGGGTCGGCGTCGAGGACGATGAGGTCGGCAATCTTGCCGACCTCGACCGTGCCGTAGTCGGCCGCGATGCCGACGGCACGGGCGCCGTTCAGGGTGGCGGCGGTGATGGCGTCGCTCGGTGTGAAGCCCGCCTTCCGGACCAGCAGTTCGATTTCATCGAACAAGGCCGGCTGCCGGACAGGGTCGGGCGCCTCAGGCCGATCGGTGCCGGTGCTGACTGCCACGCCCCTTTGCCGAGCGAGCGCGGTAACCTGGAGCGCCCAGGTCGACGCCTCGGGCGAGATGCCCTTTTCGATTGCGAGCACGGTGGCATCGAGCACGGTGCCGCGCTGGCGCATGCTGTCGAGCACCGCCATGATCCGACGATCGTCGGGCGCAACCCGCTGGTACGGACCGATCGGCCCGAAGTTGGTGTGCGGGACGGTGTGGAAGCGTGCCGGCAGGGAGTCGACGGCTTCCCAGACGAGCAGGGCCGAGTGAGAGACGGCATCGACGCCAGCTGCGATGACGGCACTGGGGCGCTGGGGGAAGACCGCGACATGACTTGCCGCGAGGAGGCCTCGGCGATGAGCCGCTGCCACGGCGGCCCCAAAGACCGGAGCCGGCAGGTCGGTGTAGAGCTTCAGTGCATGCGCGCCAAGCGCTGCGGCATCCTCGACATGACCATCGACACCGTCGACGTCCGCCACGGCCAGGAACCAGGGTACCGTGCCGAGCGGTTTGCCCTGGGTCGAACCGATGGGGCGCCGGTCGACCTGATAAAACGATGGCCCGGCCCAGAAGGCCATGTAGCGGAGCCGGGTGCTCGGCACATCGGTCGATTCGGTTGCCCAGGCCACGGCGCGCAGGATATGCGAGTCGGCGGCCATGTCCCGAGCCGTGGTGATTCCGTTCTGAAAGAGCCACGCCATCCGGGCGGCGACGGCTGCCGAGTCCGGCGGGCTGTGCAGGTGGGTGTCGATCAGGCCGGGGAGCAGATACCGGCCGCGGAGGTCGATCGCTCGGGCGCCGGCGGTGTCGAGACGGTCGGCCGGGCCGATGGCAGCGATGCGTCCGTCCCGGATCAGCACGCTGTGGCCCGTCACGGGTGGACCGCCGCGCCCGTCGACGATGGTCGGATCGCGGAGCAGAAGGGCTTGCTGCGCCGCAGCCGGAGCGACCAGCAGCCACGACGCGAGCAGCGCGGCGGCGCTCAGCATCAAGCGATGGCTCATGGTATCGATCAGGCCGGCCAGATCTTGCTCAGCACACGGGCAAAGTTGCCGCCCAGGATCAGTGCAATGTCCCCATCAGAGTAGCGCCGGCGGATCAGACCCTCGGCCAGGTCATAGGTCCGCTTCGGATGATCGAGGCCGGCCACGGTGATCCGTCCCTCGGGATCGCGGTGCAGTCGGTAGCGGTCCCAGTTTGGGGTTTCCGTGATCGGTGGGCCGTTGACCGGGTTGGGATTGCCGACCAGATCCATGTCGCTGCCGACGCCGACGTGCTCGACGCCGACCAGCTTGGCCACGTGGTCGAAGTGGTTGAGCACGTGCTCGACCGTGACGGGCTCCTCGCCGTGGACCAGGAAGCGTAGGAACGGAATCCCCATCACGCCTCCTTGCTTGGCAAGCGCTCGGATCGCATCGTCCGTCTTGCAGCGGAGCGATTCGGGAACCAGGGCCCGGCAGGCGGCGTGGGAGAAGATCACCGGCTTCTTCGACGCGGCAATGCCGTCGAGCGTGGTCTGGTCACCGCAATGGGAGAGATCGACGGCCATGCCGACCCCGTTCATGCGCTCGACGATCCGTTCGCCGAAGACCGTCAGGCCGCCGTCGACGTGCTCCAGGAACCCCGCGCCGATCCGATTGGCGTAGTTGTAGGTCAGTTGTGAGGCGCGCTGGCCCAGCGACCAGAAGGTGTCGACATCTTCGGGGGTCCGGAAATGGTCGGAGCCCTGGAAGGTCAGCATGATGCCGACCTTGCCCGGCTGGCGGACCCGCTCGAAATCACCCAGGTCGTCGATCCGGATCAGCCAGTCGCTGTAGCCAGCCAGAAACCCGTTCCAATCCGCGAAGTACTTGATCCCGGCGGCATAGTCGCTGGCGCCGTGACCCAGGGCAAAGACCTTGATGCCCGAATCGCGGTAGACCGCGAACTGCTCCGCGGTAAAGCTGCCCGGCTGCTGCAGCCAGCGGGTCGAGAGTGGTGGCTTGTCGGCAAAGTCCGGGAAGCGGAACTGGTTCAGCATGTCGATGGTGAGCGACCCTTCGACCAGCTTGATGGCACGGGCCGAATAGCGGGTCTGTGACCCGGCAAAGAGCTGGTAACGACCGCGCAGAACTGCCGGCGCGCCGAAGAGCGCGGCTCCGAAGGCGGTCACCATTCCTCGTCGGGATACGGTGACCGCAGATTTTGTTGTGGGCATTCGGGAGTATGCGTTCTGGAGCGGGCGACCGTCAAGCCCGACGCGGGCCTACCACGGTCGGGACAGCACGCAGGCGTTGATCCCGCCGATTCCCATCGAGAGCTTGCCGGCGAGCCCGGTCGGCGCCGGGACGGCCTCGTTGAAAACGAAGAGCGGATGCACCGCCCGGATCGAGGGGTGCAGCTCCGACGCAGCGAGCGGAGTCGGGAACAGGCTGCCGCGCTCGACCCCAAGATACTGGGCCGTGAGTTCCCAGCCGCCGCCGCCGCCCATACCGTGGCCGAAGGTGCCTTTTCTAGCCGTCACGAGCACGGACGAGGGCATGATCTGCCGCAGGTTGTCGACCTCGAGGAAGTCTCCCGGTGTGGCGGTGGCGTGGAGGTCCCAGGTGCCGACCTCCTCGGGTTGGGCGTCGGCCTGGTCGAGTGCCTGTCGGATCGCTGCGAGGGGCCCCTCGGTACTCGGCGTGATGATGTGATGGGCGTCTGAACTCACGCCGACGCTGACCGGTTCCATGCCGAGTGCCCGGTACCCTTTGGCCGTGAAGTAGTCGTAGTCGCCGACGATCCAGACCACGGCGCCGCCCGCGACGTGGGTGCCCCGGAGTCCGTGCAGCGGCTTGGAGACCCCGCCATCGGCGGAGATGACCCGTCCCTGATAGAAGGCGCCGACCACCAGCGGGTGCGGCGACGGATCGGTGGCGCCGACCACGACGGCTTTGGCCTCGCCACGGCGGATCGCATCGATGGCCAGCTTGAGGCCCAGCCCGAAGGTCGAGCAGGCGCCGACTGGGGCAAACGCCAGGCCGGTGATTCGCCCGAGCATCGAGATTTGCGCAGCCGGCGTGTTGTGGATGTTCCAGATCAGGTTGGCCGAGACGGATTTCCAGGGCGGCAGCGGCGCGCCGGATTCCGCTTCGAGTGCGGTCGTGCGTCGGCTCTTCTCCCGCATCATCTTGATCTTGCCGGCCTCGATGTCGCCTTCGACATTGAGGCCTTCGATGCTCCGCAGGGTCTCCAGGTACGCAGCCAGCCCCGGCGCCTTGGCGGCCCAGTAGTGCCACCAGGCGCTCTCCCGCTCGTCGCGCTCGTCGATCGAGGCACCCTCGGGCGAAGGAGGCGCCTCGGCGTCGGTGGCGCCGTCGAGGTGCGCGGCGAGGGCGGGGTTGCGGGCCGGATCGGCCCAGTAGCGATCCCAGCGCCGCTGCGCATGGTAGAGTTGCAGGGCTCCATCGTGGTAAGTGCCGATGGCGCCGATTCCAGGCGCGACATAGACATGGGCCTCGCTTCCCAGACTCTGAAGGTCCTGTTCGATTCCGGGATTCTGGGCGAGGGACTGGATAAAGGAGCCGAGGGCGAACAGGGTCGGCTCGTCCATCTTCTCGATCAGTTGGGCGAAACGGCGGGGCGGAAACCGCTCGCTGACCCAGCTCCGATACCGTTCGATGTCGAAGGACGGGCGGCCAACCAGGAAGGAATCGGGTCCGAAGCCGTTGAACGGCTCCAGCCAGCTCGTTCCGTTTGCCAGATTGGCAGCGAAGGTGTCAATGTCTGGTGATTTCGGGGCAACGAGACCCCATCCGAAGACGCCAATTCGAGTCATAGGGATAGAGGATAGAAAAGGGGGCGCGCGGAGGGAAGCGGGCCGGGCCGGATTGCCCCGAAACCCCGGGCGGTCCCTGACCGTACAACGTGGTGCCGGGTCCGATCCCGGCAGCTGCCCATTTTCCCAATGCGACTGAGAGGAATAGCGTGACGATGAAGCCCTGGCTGATGGGATCGATGGCATTTCTGCTGGTGGCCGGATCCGGGCAACAGCCCAACCGTACGACGATGCTGGCGGCGATCGACTCGCTCGTCAATGCACCGATCAAAGCGGGGCGGCTGGCCGGGGGGTCGGTTGCGGTGATCCGCGGCAGGGACACCCTGGTCCTCAAGGGCTACGGCTATGCGGACCTCGAGCACGACGTGGCTACGCCGTCGAATGCGAGCTACGAGATTGGCTCGGTGACGAAGCAGTTCACCTCGGTCGCCATCATGCAGCTGGTCCAGGAGGGTAAGATCGACCTCGACGCCGAGGTTACCCGGTACCTTCCGGACTATCAGACCCAGGGGCACCGGATCACGGTTCGTCGCCTGCTCGACCACACCTCCGGAATCAAGGGCATTACAGAGATCCCCGAGTTTCGAACCATTTCGCTGAGCAACGTGCCGCGCGACTCGCTGGTTCGGGTCGTGCAGACCAAGCCGTTCGATTTCCCCCCCGGCGAGCAGCAGACCTACAACAACTCCGGCTACTTCCTGGCGGGCTTGCTGATCGAAAAGGTGAGTGCGATGTCGTACGCCGACTACGTCGCCAAGCGCTTGTTTGCGCCGGCCGGCATGACTCGGTCGTACTACTGCAGCGAGCGGACGATTCGGAAGGGTCACGCGCACGGCTATGACACGGATTCGACCGGCCTCGTCATCAAGGGCTTCGTCAATCACCGGTGGCCTTACGCAGCAGGCTCGCTCTGCTCGACCGCAGGCGACCTGGCCGCGTGGAACCAGGCGCTTCACAAGAGCGATCGGATCCTCAACCGGACTTCGTACCGGGATCTGGTCGGGCCGGCTGCACTCAACGACGGCACCAAGTTGCGTTACGGATTGGGGTTTGCGCTGGTTGACCTGGCGGGCCGTCCGGCGATTTCCCACGGGGGCGACATCAACGGCTTCGCTTCGTTTGCTGCGTATTGGCCGGAGCAGGATCTGACGGTGGTCGTCCTGCTCAATTCACAGGGCCCGGCGCGGCCCGACGCCATGGCCGCGGCGATTGCCAACATCGTCCTCGGCCCGGCGCCGGACCGGACCCAAACCTTTGCGGGAAATGCGGCCGAGTACGCCGGCACCTACACCGGCCCGGGCCGGGGGCGGCCGATGACAGTGTGGATTGCCGACAGCGCTGGCCAGGTCCGGATCCGGCGGGCGCCCAACGGGCCGTGGCAAGCGCTCAGCTATCGGGGCGGAGACAGCTTCAGCGCGGGGGGCTCACTGCTGACGTTCGATCGGAAGGATGGCAAGCCGGTCCAGCTGCGCATGGATGCCGGCTACGCCCACAACATCCTGCTCCGGCAGTAGGGCCCCGGTTCCAGGTCAGGGTGGGTTGGAACGAGCCACGGGCGTCGCGTTCGCCGCGACGACCCGGGCTCGATGCGGCGAGGAGTCGAAGAGCGCGGCGCACGATGGCTACTCGTCCGTGTCGATACCCGCAAACAGGGGCGCGACGTCGATCTGAAGCGCTTCGGCAAATCCTGGCGCGCGCCAGGCGAAGCGGTCCGCTGTCGTAACGGAAGGACCGCCCTCGATACTGGAGTACGTGACGGTACGGGTCAACATGTCGGCGCGCCACGTGGTTTGCGCACCGAGGCGATGGTAGGCCGCGTGCTTGAAGTCACGATCGTACACGCGTGAGCCCCGGCCGGATACTTCAACGGTCAACCAGATCTCGGGTAGGTCCGCCCATGTTTTGGGAACACGTGACATGAAAGGCACGACGAGCAGATCCGGCTCGAGATGATCGTGCGGTAAGAGCTGGACAGCGCCGCGCGTGAATACGAGCGCACGTTCACCGAGATAGCGACCGAGCAGTTCCCGGAGCCGGACCACCACGAACTCGTGGGGCACCCCTGGCGCGGGCGTCACGAGCAGCACCCCGTCCAAGAGTTCGTACCGGTTTCCGTCGTCCGGGAACGAATCCAACTGGTCGACGGTGTACCGCGGGACCAATGCGGGCATGGCCATAACGTATCACCTCGGCGGTAGGGCAGGCAACTCGGCATCCAGCATCATAGTGCCTGCCCACACAGCAACCTTGCCGAATGACCCCAAGGTCGGATCAAAACGACGCAATTCGAGAACGATCCTCTACGGCGCCCCGCTCTCCATCATCGCTGGTTGGGCAACTCCAGGTTCCACGGCGAGAGTCTGCCGCCGCCGCCCCCCGAAGCGGGTGCTGAGCCACTTCTGGAAGGTATCGAGATAGGTGAAGAAGACTGGCGTCACATACAGCGTGACGATCTGCGAGAACGCCAGTCCGCCCACCACGGCCACGCCCAGCGGCCGACGCGCTTCGGCGCCGGCGCCCCATGCCAGCGCAATCGGCAGGGTGCCCATCAGCGCGCACATCGTCGTCATCATGATCGGCCTGAAGCGCACCAGGCAGGCTTCGACGATGGCCTCTTCGGGCTGCTTGCCTTCCCGCCGCTCGGCCTCCAGCGCAAAGTCGATCATCATGATCGCGTTCTTCTTGACGATGCCGACCAGGAGGATTAAGCCGACGTAGGCGTAGATGTCGAGATCGGTCTTGAAGATGAGCAGGGTGAGCAGCGCGCCGAATACGGCAAACGGCAGCCCGGAGAGAATCGTGATCGGATGAATGAAACTCTCGTACAGTACGCCGAGCACGAGGTAGATCACCAGCACGGCCACGACGAGCAGGAAGGCCAGGCCCGCCTGCGACTGCTGGAAGGCCTGCGCCGTTCCCGAGAAGCTCGTCGTGATGCTCGACGGCAGGGTTTGGTTGGCCAGCTGGCGGACCGCTGCCACGGCGTCGCCGAGCGGCATGCCGGGCGCGAGGTTGAAGGCCAGGGTCACCGAGGGCAACTGGCCTGAGTGGTTGACCGAAAGCGGCCCCAGCACCGGCTCGACCGACGCCACCGAGCCCAGCGGCACCAGCGCCCCGCTGCGCGGCGAGCGAACGTGGAGCAGGTTGATGGCCGACGGATCGCCCTGGAACTCCGGCAGGAGTTCCAGGATCACCGCATACTCGTTGGTACTGCCCCAGATCGTCGAGATCTGGCGCGAGCCGAACGCGTTGTAGAGCGCGCTCTGGACCTGGCTGATGTTGAGCCCCAGGGCCGCGGCGCGATCGCGGTCGACGTTGACACGCAGCTGCGGGTTGCGGATCTGCAGGTCGCTGGTGATGTCCTTGAGCCCGGGCATACCCCGCATCTTGGTCTCGAGCGCGGTGGCGCTCTCATACAGCACGTCGAGCTCGGGGCTCTGCAGGGTGAACTGGTACTCGCTCCGGCTCTGCCGGCCCCCGATCCGGATGGCGGGCGGATTCGTCAGAAAGACCCGGACGCCCGGTACCTGCGATAGCGGCCCGGTCAGCTGATGGATCACTTCCTGGGCGCGTGCATTGCGTTCGTGATACGGCTTGAGGTAGACGCTGACCCGACCCCAGTTGCCCCAGGACCCGATCTGCACCGCCTCGACGTTGGGATTTTCACGGATCACCTCGCCGACGCGACGGAAGTGTTCCCGCATCTGCTCGAACGGCGTGCCTTCCGCCGCCTCGACGCTGCCGAACACGGCACCGATGTCCTGATTCGGAATGAATCCTTTCGGGACCACGGCAAACAGGATGCCGGTGCCCACCAGGATCGCGAACGAAAAGGCCAGGGTGGCCCGCTTGTGGCCCATGACCCACAAGAGGGTTCGGCGGTAGAGGCCGAGTGACCAGTCGTACGCCGCTTCGGTGATCTGGTAGAGCTTGCCGCGCTTGACGTGGTGATCCTGCTTGAGAAAGCGGGCGCACATCATCGGCGTCAGGGTCAG
Source organism: Gemmatimonadales bacterium (assembly GCA_019637315.1). Taxonomy (NCBI): domain Bacteria; kingdom Pseudomonadati; phylum Gemmatimonadota; class Gemmatimonadia; order Gemmatimonadales; species Gemmatimonadales bacterium. The sequence continues at coordinate 24,979 of JAHBVU010000026.1, read as the reverse complement.
CGACACGAATCCTGAGATCAGGATTGCCACGCCGATGACGACGGCAAATTCGTGGAAGAGCCGGCCCAGCAGCCCGGGCATGAACATGATCGGGATGAACACGGCGACGAGCGAAATCGTCATCGAGACGATGGTGAAGCCGATTTCCCGCGCCCCGTCGAGCGAGGCCTGGAGCGGTGTTTTGCCCATCTCCAGATGGCGGACCACGTTCTCGAGCATCACGATGGCGTCGTCGACCACGAAGCCGACGGCCAGGGTCAAGGCCATCATCGACAGGTTGTCGATGCTGAAGCCGGCCATGGCCATGACCCCGAAGGTGCCCACGATCGAGAGTGGCAGCGCCATGCTCGGAATCACGGTGGCCGGCAGGTTGCGCAGGAAGAGGAAGATCACCATCACCACGAGGCCCAGGGTCAGGGCCAGCGTGAACTTCACCTCGGCGACCGATTCACGGATGGTGACCGAACGGTCGTAGAGTCGGTTGACCTGAATCGACGGCGGGAGTTGCTCTTTGATCTCGTCGATCATGGCCGAGACGCGGTCGGCCACCTCGACCGTATTCGAGCCAGGCTGGCGGTTGACTGCGAGCGTGATGGTGCGGACCCCGTTGTACCAGTTGCCCTGGCGCGGGTTCGCGACCGCATCGACGACGAGGCCGAGATCACCCAGGCGAACCGGGGACCCGTTGCGATAGGCGACCGTGATCTCCCGGAAGGCCGACGAACTCTCGAGCTTGCCGTTCGACTGCAGAGCAAGCACCTTGGTCCGGCCCCACACCGACCCGGCCGGGGTACTGATGTTGTTGCTGTTGACCGCCGCCACGACCTCGTCGATCCCGATCCGCCGGTAGGCGAGCGCGCGCGGATCGATCTGGATTCGCACCGCATACCGCTGCTCGCCCATCAGGTTGACCTGCGCCACGCCGTCGATGGTCGACAGCTTCTGCGCGATCATCGTCTCGGCGTACTCATTGACGGTCGAGAGGGGCAGCGTTTCCGAGGTCACCGAGTAGTAGATGATCGGCTGGTCGGAGGGGTTCGATTTGCTGTAGCTGGGCGGATCCCGCATGTCGTCGGGCAGACGACGTACCGTGCGAGAAATGGCGGTCTGAACGTCCTGCGCGGCAGCATCGATGTTGCGCGACAGCGAGAACTGCAGGGTGATATCGGTCGAGCCCTGTCGGCTGGTCGAGGTGATCTGCTCGATGCCCGGGATGCTCGAGAAGGCGCGCTCGAGCGGAGTCGCCACCGCCGAGGCCATGGTCTCGGGATTGGCGCCCGAGAGGTTGGCGTTGACGTTGATGGTGGGGTAGTCGATGGTCGGCAGGTCGCTGACCGGGAGCTGGCGGTAGCCGAGCGCGCCGAAGATCATGACGCCCGTCATGATCAGGGTCGTCGCGATCGGTCGCTTGATGAACGGCTCGGCGATGTTCATCGATCAGGCCCCGGGGTCGAGGTTCTTGATATCGACCGTCGCGCCCGGGGTGAGCCGGAGCTGGCCGTCTGTTACCACCCGTTCGCCGGGTTCGAGTCCGGCGGTGACAATCTGGTACTCCCCAACGGTACGGCCCAGCATCACGGTGCGCATCGAGGCTTTCCGCTCCTGGTCGATCACAAAGACGTAGCTGCCGGCCTCTGCCGTGACGATTGCCGCGTTGGGCACCAGGATGGCATCCTTTTCCTGATACAGTTCCAGCGTGGTCGTGACGAACTGTCCCGGCCAGAGCCGCCCGTCGGCATTGGAGAAGAGACCCTTGAGCAGGATGGCGCCCGTGGTCGTGTCCACGGCGTTGTCGACGAACGACAGCGTGCCGAGCAGCGTGGTGGTGTCGGCCGTGGCCGCGGCTCGAATCCGCAGCCGCTCGCCGCGCTGCGCCCGGATGGTCTGGAGGTAGCTGGCGGGGACGGAGAACCGGATCAGGATCGGCGCGGTCTGGTTGACCAGCACCAGCGGTTCCGCAGACTGGGCCCGAACCTGGTTGCCCTGCTTGACCAGGAGGCCACCGGTTCGACCGGAAATCGGCGCCCGAATCGTGGTGTACTCGAGGTTGAGGCGGGCGTTGTCGACCGTGGCCGAGTCGGACTGAACCGTGGCAGCAAACCCGGCGGCCGCCGCCTTGAGCGATTCATACTGCTCGGAGGTGATGTACTCGTTCTGTGCCAGACCCTGGTACCGCTCCACCTGGCGGCGGGCATTCTCGAGCTGCACCAAGTCGCGAGCCAGGTTGGCCTCGGCCTGCTGCAGGGCGTTGCGGTAGGGGCGCGGGTCGATTTCGAACAGAACCTGGCCTGCCTCGACCAGTGCGCCCTCCGAGAAGTGAACGGCGGTAATCAAGCCGCTGACCTGGGCTGTCACGGCCACCGCAGTGATTGGTTCGACGGTGCCCGGGGCAGAGACTTCGAACGGCACGGTCCGCTGTTCCACCCGGGCCGTCGTGACGGGCACGGCCGCGGAGCGGGGCGGGGGCGCCTTGCGGCAGCCCATGCCGATGAGGCTCGACGCCAGGACCAGCCAGAGCAGCGGGCTGCGCCGGGCGGAGCGGTAGGTTGGATTCATCGAGTTGCAAGAATCTCGCAAAAGGTGGAAAGGCGGGCCTGGCATTGGATTCGCCGGGCCCGCCAGTACTACGTAGAAGCCTGCCAATTTGCTGCGTGCAGGGCGGGGGGCCTCGGGCGGCGAGGTCTGATCCGCCGCCGGGGGCGGGGACTCACGCCGGCGGTTCGAGGCGCCACCACCATTGGGTCGGAAGCGGTCGGGTCCTCGGCCAGATTTCGTTCAGCGTCTCAGCCTCATAGAGCCGGCCGTTCTTCATGACATACCGGACCGACGTGGTGTGCTCGAGCTGCTCGAGCGGGTTCAGGTCGAGCACCTGGAGGTCGGCCAGCTTGCCGACCTCGAGGGAGCCCAGGTCCTTCGCGAGCCCGACCCCGTCCGCGCTGGTGATGGTGGCAATCCGCAGCGCCTCATGATTGCTGATGCCGCCGCTGGCCATCATCCAGAGCTCCCAGTGCGCACCGAGGCCCTGGATTTCGCCGTGCGAGCCGAGGCCGAGCTTGCCGCCGGCTGCCTGCATCTTGGCGAGCTGCTGCGCATGGAGCCGGAAGACCTGCTGATCGTCGCGCTGGAAGCTGGTGCTCTTCCACTTGTCGAGCTCGTCGTGGGGCGTGAAGCGACGGAGCCGTGATACCGTATCGATGTTAGTTCGGGTCAGATAGTAGTTCCGACCGATCGGGCCACCGTAGCTGACGATCAGCGTCGGGGTGTAGAAGAGGCCGCTGGTGCGGTGCAGTTCGACGACGTCGCGGTAGAACGGGCTGATCGGCAGGTTGTGCTCCAGGCCGGGATAGCCGTCCTGCATCAGCGTTAGGTTCATGGTGAAGTTGACCCCGCCCTCGGTCGTCGGCGTGAGGCCGAGCTCGCGGGCGGCCATGATGACCCACTGGCGCACCTTCCGGTCGCCGGCCATGTACTGCTTGATCGTTCCGGTACCGTAGTGGTCGGCGTAGCGGCGCAGCACGTCGCGCGCATCGGCGAGGCTCTTGATGTTGTCCCACGAAAAGACGCCTGGGCCGGTCGAGAAGAGGCGCGGGCCGAGCAGCTCGCCCGTTTCCATCCGGTCCGAGTAGGTCAGGATGTCGGTTTCCATGGTCTGCGGGTCGCGCTGGGTCGTGATGCCGTACGCCAGTTGCGGCAGGAACTGCGCAATCTGGGTCCGGTGAACGCCCCAGGCCATCCAGTTGTGCGCATGGATGTCGACATAGCCGGGCAGGATCGTCTTACCGGCAACGTCGATGACCCGGGCGCCTGCAGGAACCGTGATGCTGCCGGTCGGTCCTACCGCACTGATCCGGTTGTTCGTGACGACGAGGTCGCCCGAGGAGATGACCTCATTGCCCTTCATGGTGATGATGCGCGCGCCGCGGAGCACCACCGTACCTCGCGGCCGGTCTTTCGGCACCACGATCTCGACGTCGACTCGGCCCGCTTCGTACGCAAAGCTGACCTGCCCGCTCCGCTGGGATGAATCGGCCCGAGCCGAGTCGGGGCGCGCCTGTCCCGGTCGGGGTCGGGCCCGGCTGACGGAGTCGCGGACCAGCGAATCGCCGAGGGCCAGGTCATACCGGAAGAAGCTCCGACCGATCGAGTAGTGTGCCTGGCTGCCGTCGCTGCTCCAGCCGGCAAAGTCGCCGCCGACCCGGGTCAGCCGCCAGAGCGGCACCGTCGAGGGCAGCACCACCGACACCGTTGGCGGCACCTCGCCGCCGACCGGCGGCACCGTGATCATGTAGACGTTGGTGCGCACCGTGACGAGCGCCCGGCGGCCGTCAGGCGAGAGCACCACCTCCTCGGGGACCGCCGGCGTCATGGTGCCCTGGAAGGTCGGACTCGAGGGCCCGGTCACCTTGAGCAGGGTGCGCAGGTCGCTGCCATCGAGCCGCATCGAGACCAGCCCGTCGCTGCCGGTCCAGAGGTAGACTCGCGAGGTGTCGGGCCCGATGTGCGGCACTCCGCGGGTCGGAGTAACCCCGCCGCCTGCCCAGCGGATCCGGGTCGGGGTGCCCCCAGTGGCGGGCAGCCAGACGTACTCGATCTCGGCCGCCGGGCTGTGATTGCCGAAGTCCTCGAGGGTGCGCATCCGATGCTGCTTGGAGCCGCGGATGGCAAGCAGGCGCGTCCCGTCCCTGGTGTACGCCAGCTTGTCGTAGAATGCGGGCACGCGGGTCAAAGCCTCGGGCGCCGCGCGGATGTCGGTGCGGACCCGCTGAATCTGCCCGCCAAGCGAGTCGTCCCAGGTCACATAGGCCAGGTAGCGGCCGTCCGGTGACCAGACCGGGCCATGCTCGACAACGTCGGCATCGGTCAGGCGGCGGGCGTTCCGAATCACGGCCGGGGTGCGGTTCTGGTTGCCGGGTCCACCCGCGCTTGCCGGCAGGTCGGCAATCCAGAGCCGGCCCAGGGCGGTAAAGGCGAGCCGCTTGCCATCGGGCGACGGCCGGGCGCCGCGGATCTGGGTGACCGTCAGGACCGAGTCGTTGATCGGGTAATCGAACTTGACCAACGGACCAAGCGGCTGATCGACCGCCGCGCTGAACGGAATCGTGCTGACTCGGCCCGAGGGAATCTCGATTCGACGAATCTCGCCGCCGTAGCTGGTGATGAGGGCGCGCGAGTCCGGGGTGAAGGCCGAGCCGGGATAGAGATCCCGATCGCGGCTGCCGCCGCCCTGGTGATCATCGCGCTGCACATCCATCACCAGCCAGCGGTCCTCGCCGGTGGTCAGATCGAGCAGCTTGAGCGCTGCGCGGCTGTCGAAGCGCGTCGCATAGACGAGCCACTTGCCGTCGGGGCTCGGGACCGGGCGAAAGGCGCCTTCGTGCTCGTGGGTCCGGATCCGCAGCTGTCCAGTGCCCCGCTCGAGTTCGGCAATCTGAATCGGGCCGATTTCGCGGGCGGTGCTGCGCCCGTCGTGTTCGCCGTGGGCGTGGCGCGTGCCCGCGGCGAGCGATGGGGTCGGCACCCCGCGCACGTTGACCCAGAGCGAGGTCGAGTCGGCCCCGAAGGCGGCCCCGAGGTAGAAGTTCTGGGGTGAGGGAGCCGGGCCGCCGGGTCGTGCCTGGCCGGTCATCTGCACGCCGGAGCCGCCGTCCTTGTGCCAGATCCAGAGCTGGCTGCCTTTGGTCGCGACGATGTACTGGCCGTCGGGCGTCCAGGCCGGCGAGACGTAGTTCTCCCGCTCGGTCGTGGTCAGGGCGCGCGGGTTCGCGCCGTCGGCATCGGCAATCCAGATATTCTCGGCGCCGTCCCGGTCGCTCACGAAGACGATCGACTTGCCGTCGGGCGAGTAGCGCGCCTGCATGTCGTAGGGAAGGCCGCTGGTGATCCGGGTGGCCGTGCCGCCGGTGATTGGCATGGTGTAGAGATCACCGAGCAGGTCGAAAATCAGGGTCCGCCCGGTGGGGTCGATATCGATCGACAGCCAGGATCCTTCCGTCGTCGTAAATGACAGGGTCCGGGTCGGTATCAACGGCAACCCCTTGGCCGCGGTGGCGGCTTTGGCAGCGCTGTCGTTCTGCGCCGGACTCTGAGCGGCGGCCGACCCGGCCAGACTCGCGAAGGCGGCGACCGGCAGCGCGAGGGCGCGGAGGGAAGACAAAGGCATGGGCTATCTGAGTCTGAGGGACGAAAGGACGCTGACCTGCTTCGAAGGGAAGATAAGGAGTGGCCGGGACCGGGGGTACGTGGACTCGGGGCGCGGGACCGGATAGTATGCTCCGGCGCCGCGCTGCTGCCCGGCGGCCGAACCACCTGAGCCGACCACCCGAGGAGAACGAACGTGCTGAAATCGGTGTTGCTGGAAGAGCTGACCTGGACCGACGTCGAGGCTGCGGTCAAGAGCGGAGTTCGCACCGCGCTGGTGATGACCGGCTCGACCGAGCAGCATGGGCCGCACCTGCCGACCATGACCGACGCGGCCATCGGGCAAGCCGTCGGTGAGCGTCTGGCCCACAAGCTGGGCAACGCGATCATGGCTCCGGTGGTTCGCCCGGGCTGTTCGGATCATCACCTGGCGTTTCCCGGCAGCCTCTCGATTCCCGAGCCGGTGTTCATCGATACCGTCGTGGCCATCGTACGTTCGCTCGCTCCGCACGGGTTCGACGCCTTCGTGCTGCTGTCGGCCCATGGCGGCAACTTCGCGCCCCTCGAACGGGCGGCAGAGCAGCTCCAGGCGGAGTTCGGCCCCAAGGGCGTGCGGATCATCTCATTCGGCGGGCGCCAGGGCCTGCTCGACGTGATGCGGGTCATGAACGATGCCGCCGCCGAGCACGGGCTGCGGCAGGATGCTGACGCCATTCATGCCGACGTGACGGAAACCTCGGTGCTGCTCAACCGCCATGCGAAGCTGGTCGAAGTCGAGCGGTACGAGAGGGGCCTGATGGGGCGGATCGATACCGACGAGCTCTTCCGTCGCGGCCTCAAGGCGCTCACGCCGAATGGCATCCTGGGTGATCCGCACGGCGCCACCGCTGCGCTCGGCGAGACCGTCATCGAACGTCTCGCCGAACACTTTGCGACCGAGACCCGCGCCCGGCTGGGCGCGGGGTAAGCGTCAGGGCGTCAAGTGGTAGGTTGCCTGCAGACCGAGCGGGATGTCGAAACCCCAGAAGGTCAGCAGCAGAATCGTCCAGATCGAGATGAACGTGATGGTATAGGGGAGCATGGTCGACACCAGCGTGCCGATACCGGCTCCCTTCACGTACCGCTGCACGTACACCACTACGAGCGGGAAGTAGGGCATCATCGGCGTGATGATGTTGGTCGACGAGTCGCCGACGCGGTAGGCGGCCTGTGTCAGATCAGGTGAGATCCCGAGCTGCATCAGCATCGGCACGAAGATCGGGGCCAGCAGGGCCCATTTGGCCGACGCCGAACCGATCAGCAAGTTGACCGAGGTGGTCAGCAGGATGATCCCGATGATGGTCGCCTGCGCCGGCATGGCCAGGGCCTGCAGGGTGTTGGCGCCCTTGATGGCAAAGAGCGCGCCCAGGTTGGACTGCCCGAAGGCCGCAATGAAGAGCGAGGCAAAGAACGCCAGCACGATGTAGTACCCCATCGTGCTCATGGCCTGACTCATTGCCTTGATCACGTCGCGATGGTTCTTGATGGTGCCGGCGACGTATCCGTGGACCACCCCGGGAATCAGGAAGAGCAGAAAGATCAGCGGCACGATCGACCGCATCAGCGGGGCGTCGGCTGCGGTCACAGCGCCGGTCGGCGAGCGGAGCGGGGAGTCCGCCGGCCAGGTCAGCCAGGTGAGCAGGATCAGCCCGGCGACCATGGCCGTGGTGCTGGCCCGGAGGCCGCGCCGCTCGGTATCGGTCAGCGGCTCGAGCTTGGGCATCGCATCGCCGTCGCCGTCGACTGTGACCTTCCGGAGCCTGGGCTCCACGACCTTGTCGGTGACGAACCACCCCGCCAGCACGATCAGGACGGTCGAGACGATCAGGAAGTACCAGTTGTTGAGCGGGTTGACCTGTCGGGCAGGGTCGATCATTTGCGCCGCCGACTGGGTCAGGCCCTGCAGCAGCGGGTCGATGGCCGACGGCAGAATGTTGGCGCTGAACCCGCCCGAGACACCCGCAAAGGCAGCGGCAATGCCTGCGACCGGATGTCGCCCGGCCGCTGCGAACATCACGGCGCCCAAGGGGATTACCAGCACGTACCCTGCGTCTGCTGCGGTGTGGCTCAGCGTCGCGACGAAGATGACGAGCGGCGTCAGCAGGCGGGGCGTCGTCACGCTCAGAATCGACTTGAGTCCGGCATTGATGAAGCCCGAGTACTCGGCCACTCCGACGCCAAGCAGGGCCACCAGGACCACGCCCAGCGGATGGAAAGACGTGAAGGTCGTGACCATGTTCGAGAGGAACGAGGCCAGGGCCGGTCCGGTCAGCTGATTGATGATGCTGATCGGCTTGCCGTTGCGGGGGTCGATTTCCGAGAACGACATCGACGACAGCAGGGCCGAGGTGATCCAGACGACGATCAGCAGGATCACGAACAGGAGCGCCGGATCGGGAAGCTTGTTGCCAATCCGTTCGATGGTGGCGAGGGCGCGATCGAGGCGCGTCGCCGGCTGGGCGGGAGCGGTCATCCGCCCAATATGAGGTCAAAAGCCAACTTGACAAGGTGGGGTAGATTCCTCCCTCATGAAACGACTTCTCGCGTTTGCCTTCGCCGCGGCGATCGGGTGCGGCACGACTGACGGCGTTGTGTCTCTCCCGTCGACTAAAGGCGCTGGTTGGATCGACTCGACCCGGTTTGCCAACGCCGATCGTGAACCCGATCAGTGGCTGTCGGCCGGCCGGTCGCCGTATGCGCAGTACTACTCGCCCCTCGATCTGATCAACACCGGCAACGTCGATCAGCTGGGGTTTGCCTGGGAGTACGTCGCCAAGTCCACCCGCGGCCGCGTCCAGCACGGCATGCAGGCGACGGCGGTCGTTGTCGATGGCGTGATGTATGTCTCCGGGCCGTGGAGCGTCGTCTACGCGCTCGATGCCGCCACGGGGCAGCAGCGCTGGCGTTTCGACCCCAAAGTCGACGGGTCCTATCCCCGTCGCAGTTGTTGCGGCGTCTCGAGTCGAGGCGTGCAGGTCTGGCAGGGCAAGGTGTACCTCGCCACCCTCGATGGCTATCTCATCGCCCTCGATGCGGGAACGGGTCGGGAGCTGTGGCGGGTTGATACCTTCGTCGACCGCACCGCTGATTACACCATCACCGGTGCGCCGCACATTGCGGGCTCCGTCGTCGTGGTCGGCAACTCCGGCGCGGATTTTGGCGTGCGCGGCTACGTCTCTGCGTACGATGTCGAGTCGGGTGCACTCGCGTGGCGATTCTTTACCGTACCGGCGAGCCCCGAACATCCGGTTGAACATCCCGAGCTCGAACTCGCGGCCCAAACGTGGGATCCCAACTCGGCCTGGGAGGCGGGCCTTGGCGGCACGGTGTGGGGCGGAATGACGTATGACCCCGCACTCGATCTCCTCTACATCGGTACCGGGAACTCGTCACCCTATCCGATCTGGTTCCGCAGCCCAGGTGGCGGCGACAATCTCTTCCTGGCGTCGATCATTGCCATTCGGCCGGGGACCGGCAGGATGGCGTGGTACTATCAGACGACACCTGGCGAGATCTGGGACTACACCGTTTCCAGCAACCTCGTTCTCGCCGACTTGGAGTGGAAGGGCTCGGTGCGCAAAGTGCTGATGACCGCGCCCAAGAACGGGTTCTTCTATGTCCTCGACCGGGCAACCGGCAAGCTGCTCTCGGCCGAGAAGTATGTGCGCGTCAACTGGGCCAGTCATGTCGATACCGTAACCGGACGTCCCGTGCTCACGGGCGAAGGCTGGTACAAGGATGAGCCCAAGCTCGTCTTCCCGTCGAGTCTCGGCGGCCACAGCTGGATGCCGATGTCGTTCAGCCCGAAGACCGAGCTCGTTTATATCCCGACCATCGAAGGCGGCATGATTTTCGGGTCGGACTCGTCGTTCACCTTCAGGTCGCATCACATCTATCAGGGCATCAAGGTCGGCGCGCCGCACGGTGTGTCGGACCGGCTCACCGGCGGGAATCCCGAGCTGCTCGAATCGCGGGAGTACCTTCAGGCCTGGGATCCGCGCACCGGAACGGCGCGCTGGAAGGTTCCGCTAACCGGGCAGTTCAACGGAGGGGTTCTCTCCACCGGCGGCGACCTCGTCGTGCAAGGCCAAGTGGACGGTCGGCTCGTCGTCAGGCGTGCCGATGACGGAGCGGTGCTCAAGGAGATCGACGTCGGTACGGCGATCATGGCGGCGCCGATGACCTACTCGTTAGGCGGCGTGCAGTACGTTGCGGTCATGGCGGGCTTTGGCGGCGGGCTCGGCGCGCGGTTTGCCCCGGGAAACGCGGGTTACCGATTTGAGAACTATCCGCGCATTCTCTCCTTCAAGCTCGGCGGAAGCGAGACCCCGCGGCCGCCCGCGCGAGTGGAACTGGAGATTCCGGAACCACCCCCGCTCGACGCATCTTCCAGGACGGTAGCGCGAGGGGGCGAGCTCTTCGGCCGCTACTGCGCCTATTGCCACGGCGCTGGCGGCGGGGCCATTTCGGCGTATCCTGATCTGACTCGCCTCCCGGCCGCGGTTCACCAGCGCTTTCGAGACGTCGTGCTCGGCGGTGCGCTGGTAACAGCCGGGATGGCAAGCTTCGCAGATGTGCTCGACCCGGCGGATGTCGACGCGATCCAGGCCTATCTCATCTCCGCCCAGCACGAGGCGTACCGGGTGCGGCGCTGATTTGCGCCGGCGTCGGTGAGAAAGCGCTTCCGGGAGCGGCTTGGTGACCGTTCCCGGGATTCCCCTCGTGGTGCCTGATTATGCGACGCGTGAACGTTCGCTCTAGTCCGACCTAGCTGCGCAGCTCATCCTTGTCCAAGGAGCCATCCGATCGTCGTCTCCTTGTGACCATACGGCCGCAATCGCGTGTCGCATTCCTGTACCTGGAAACCTGGAGGGCTCTCATGCCGCACGAAACCTTTCACGATCTGTATGTCGACGAATTGCGGGATCTCTGGAGCGCCGAAAAGCAGCTCCTCGCGGCGCTACCCAGAATGGCCAAGGCGGCCAGCTCCGCCGAGCTTCAGCAGGCCTTCAAGACCCACGAAGAGGAAACGGCTCAGCACGTCAAGCGCCTCGAGGAGATCTGCCGCTCCCTCGAGGTCTCCCCGCGTGGCAAGCGCTGTGTCGGCATGGACGGGCTCATCGCCGAAGGTAAGGAGATGATGAGTAACGGCTTCGACGGGACGGTGCTGGATGCGGGACTCATTGCTGCCGCCCAGCGGGTGGAGCATTACGAGATAGCCGGATACGGCACCGCGCGGAGCTGGGCCGAACAGCTGGGATATGACGATCAAGCCCAACTGCTCCAGGCAACGCTCGACGAAGAGTCGGCCACCAATGAAACCCTGACCGGTCTGGCACGGACGATCAATTTCGAGGCCGATGAAGACGCCGAAGACAATTGACTGAGGAACGGCACGAGCGGATGGATGCGGCGCGCCTGGTTCGGGAGGGCCTCGTTGAGGCCCTCCACTGAACCGGGCCTGGCGGGGACGCGCCGGCCGCCCCCGCCCCACCCGGGTGAACGCATCCCGCTTATCGCAGCCTGATCGGGAACAGCTCGACGTAGTCGACCTTACCGGTTCCCGGGAGCACTTTCTGCAGCATCACGCCCGGCGAAGATGTCCCGATACCGAAATCGTCATCGTTGGAGATGAACAGGACATTACCCGGCGCCAGGGCCAGACCTTCCGGCTTGTCGTGGGTATAGCCTTCCCTGACCAGGTCGATCTTGAGCCTCTTAGTGACGGGCTTGATTCCGGCCGCCAGCAGTTCGGCCACGGTGGCCTGCTCCAGCGTCTTGCCGCCGATGGGGCTCGCTCCCAACGCACCAAGCTTGCTGATGTCGGTCGCGTCGGAAATATCGACTTCGTAGATGCGCTTGATCGTCGCGGGCGGCGTTCCGAACAGGAAGTTTCCATCGCGCTCCAGCACCAGGAAGCGGGTGTTGCTCAGTGCCAGGATCTCGCTGTTGCCCTGGGACCGGGGATCATCGAGCAGGTACGCAAACTCCTGGGTCGCACCCGTCGTCAGGTTCTTGAAGAGGATCCGGGTCAGGGCCGAGATGTTCCGGATGCCCGCCGGGGTTGGATTCTCGAGCGGCGCCTGCATGACGCCCACCAGCCACTTGCCGTTCGGCGTGATCGTCAGCCCCTCCATGCCGCGATTGGGTCGGCGAGTGGCGTAGACGGCCGGCAGTCCTCCGTTGCACGGCGACCAGCGCAGCTGCTCGCGACCGCGCCGATCGAACTTGGCGAGGAACGGGCCGTACTCATCGGAAATCCAGAAGCTGCCGTCCTGCATCACGACCAGGCCTTCGGAGTCGAGTCCCTGCGGATCGGACGGAATGGCCTGGCCATCCAGGGTGAAAGCGGTTTCGCCGGTACTGCCGCACCCGCCCGGGCCGATCGGAAGGCCGGTGAGCGGCGTACCATCCGCGCGGCGCAGCAGGATGGTGTCGTCGAGGTAGAGCTTGCCCAGGATATAGTGGGCCGTGACCACCCGCGGCGTATAATTCGGGGTCGGGAAGCCCTTGTTGCCATCCGGGAAGTCGATGTTGGGGCCTCGGTCGGTGAGCAGGTAAAAATGGCGGGGACCGAAGGGGGCCATGGCGACGGCCGATCCGTAGCCGCTGTTGTAGACGTCGACGCCCTGGTAACTCGTCAGCAGATCGCGTTTGCCGGCGCTGGTCCACCCCAGCAGCAGGCTGGGAGAGGCGGCCGCTTCGCTCTGCGGGGCCGGGTTGGGAGCGGTCGGGTCGTCCTGGTTCGAGCAGGCCAGCGCCAAGCAGGCCATGCCCACGCTGATCGCCTGGTGGCGCAGTCGCATGGTACGGGGTCCTCGGGGTTGAATTTGAGAGGCGGATGAACCGCGGCTCAAATTCACTCGTGCGCGGTAACGGCCCGGTGAAGCCGGAGCAACGGCCGATGCACGGAGTAGTCCCGGAGTCGCCTCGGTCGCTTCAGGAAGGCAGCGCGGTGTGATCGGGTGGCAAGGTCACCGGCGCCCAGGCCCAGACATCGAGACGTTTTGCGAGGTGGACGAGGGGAGGCGTGCGGGGAACCGTCACGCCGATTGCCCGGGTCAGCGTCTCTTCGGTCACGTGGGCGGTGCCGGGCTCGAGCGGCCACGGCAGATGGTGGATATCCAGGTAATAGACCGCGCCCGAGCGACGCTGACCGAACAGACAGTACCGTTCGGTCAACCAATGGTCCAGTGCACCTGGAGTCGAACGGTAGACGGACCCCGTTGCTGCGTAGCTGGCTCGGAGCACGGCCGGGGTCGGCTCGGGTTGGAGCCGCGCGCTGCGGTAGTGGGTCTGGTCCGCCGACGGATCGATCCTCATGCGGGCGTAGTGGTAGGGCAGCGCGAGGGCCAGCCGGGCCGCCCACGTCGCCAGGCGGCTGCCGGCGTCGAGGCTGAAGAACCAGACCCCGGCGCGCCCCGCGCCCGTGACATAGGTGCGCAGGTTGGCTTCGGGAAAGGTGGTCGCGGTGGGAATGGACGGGGCCCAGCGGACCCGGGTACCCTCCATTCGAAAGGGAACCACACCCAGCCAGGCCATCCCGTCGTACGTGTCGAGGGCCAATGCCGGAGGAATCAGTGGCCGCAAGAGATCAGCCGGAACCGGCCAGTGCAGAAAAGCGAGGTCGGTCCATCGCATGAACAGCGCCCAGGGCCGCTGCGGAAGTGGCCAGGGACGGTGTCGCGTCTGCTCGAGCGGGTGTGTCGCGGCCACCTTCGAACGGCTGGCGATCGACAGAGGGCTGAGTCGTACCGACTGGAACGACTGGCCGCCCTCCCCCGGGGCATCATTGGCTCGTTTCATTCACACCTTGCGTTCAGGATTCGATTCTCCTTTGCGCGGCTGGCGGAGAACTCCGGGGCGCGTCGCGCCGGTTTGGGTTCGGTGCCCGGATCTCGGCCGCGCGGCGCGTCAGCTGATCGGCCGTGCCGGCAGTAATCCCTGCCGCTGCGCGCGGCCGTGTCCGCTCGGCCAAGGCTTCGACAACCGCGTCACGGTAGCTGAGTTGTGTCGCAGAGGCGACAGGCCAGCGTCTCCCCTTAGTTCACACTAACGGAGCCGTATTCACAAGCGAAGGCAGGGGGATACATGTCGATGGCATCACTTCGGGACCTGTACGGTACCGAACTCCGCGATCTATGGAACGCCGAGAAGCAGTTGCTGGTTGCCTTGTCACGGATGGCGCGGTGTGCCACGGCCCCGTTCCTTCGCCAGGCACTCACCAATCACAGCAGGCAGACCAGCCTTCACGCTCGCCGCCTCGAATGGATGTGTGAGGGCCTCAATCTCAACATGACGCCGAAGCGATGCGCCGGAACGGACGGCCTCGTCAGCCAGGTTCGCAGCCTGCTGATGTGCGACTATTCGGGCGACGTCCTCGACGCCGGCCTGACGGCCTCGGCGTTGCAGATGGCGCAGTACAAAGTCGTCAGTTACGCCACGCTCCGCGCCCGCGCGCTCTGTCTGGGTCGTCCCGAGCAAGCGGCCTTGCTCGGGAACACGCTGACCGAGGAGATCAGGGCATCCGAGACGCTCGGCATGGTGGCGATCGCCCTGGGCCCTGGCCAGGATGTGGCTACGCTGGCGGGAGCGCCGAGCTGACGGGACGCCAGGCTCGCCCTGCTAGAGCGCCACAGCCTCGAGCCTGGCGTAGCTCGCTTCCATCCCACTCGTCATGCCCGTGCCCAGGATCGCGTCGCGGGTCTCGGCGTTGGGATAGGTGATCACGATCGACAGCAGCGTGCCCGTGGTCATCGAGGTCAGCGTCATCTCGTTGCGGGTTGTCGGCCCCTCCATCCCGATCATGCCCTCGGTCGTGACCGAGCGATAGGGCGGCTCCGACTCGACCAGGGTGCCTTCGAATCCGAAGCGCTGTGATCCGTCCGCCGCTTCCCACTCGTACCGGTAGCGCTCGCCGGCTTTGCGGGCCACTTGGCAGACCGGCATGGTCCAACCGTCGGGCCCCAGGAGCCAGCGCTGCATCAGCTCGGGCTCCTGGTGCGCACGCCAGACCTGCTCCACGGTGCCACGGATGATCCGGGTAATCCGCACCGTCGTGTCCGAAAGGATCTCGGCTTCGGTTGCCAGGCTCGCTGCGAAGGAAGCCAGATCGGCCAGCACCCCGTCCATCTGGCCCAGTGCCGACCGCATGCCTTCGAGCATGCCCATCTTCACGAGCTCTTCCATGGCCTCGAGGCTCGGGAACCGTGTCACGCTGGTAAAGCGTGAGCCCGTGTCGGTTGCTTCGAAGTTGAAGACGATCCGCATGGTCGGCATGTTCATGTTGTCCTGACCGTTCGCGTCGGAAAATCCATCCTCGATCTCGATCCGCCGCTTGGGCTCGACCGCGAGATAGCGCCACCATCCGGCGGACCGGGTGCCGTCGGGTCCCGTCATGTAGTACTCCGATCGGCCACCGACCGCCATGTCGTGTCGCGTGAAGCGGGCTGGCCACGTCTCGGGGCCCCAGAACTTCTCGAGCTGGCGCGGGTCGGCCCAGGCATCCCAGAGACGGTCGAGCGGCACAGGGTAGTCGCCCACGACGGTCAGGGTCAGGGCCTTCGGATCAGAAGTAACAGACGTGATGGGCATGGCTCATTCCTTGGTGGGCAGGCCGAGAACGGCGTCGAGTTGGCTGAAGCGGGCCTTCCAGAGATCCTCGAGACGGGCCAGCAGCTCGCGCGCGCGGGCGAGCTGCGCGGGGTTGCCGCGAACCATTCGTTCCCGGCCTCGGGCGTATTTGCTCACCAGGCCAGCGTCTTCGAGTACGGCGACGTGTTTCTGAACCGCCGCGAACGACATCGCATACCGGGCGGCCAGGGTGGACACCGACTGCTCCCCAACCAGCACCCGGGCGACGATATCGCGGCGGGTGGTGTCGGAAAGGGCCTGGAAGACCCGGTCGATCTCAGCGTCGGTGAACGAAGAACGTACAACCATATGGTTGTACGTTAAGGCACGACGGACCTACGCGCAAGCCCGGGGGAGGGCCGAATCTCGTCGCGGCCGTGAGCGCCCGGCGTTATTGTTTCAGGCCATGGATCGCTCACGAATGTCGGCGCGGGTCGTCCCTCTTTCGAGCCCTGAGGCGGCCGATCCGCGCATGGGCGGCACGCTGGAAGAGCGAGTTGCCGCAGTCGCGAAGCTGACCGATGCGGCCTGGCGGCTGGCTGGTCGGTCCTTCCCGACTTACACCCGTGCCACCATGCCGATCCTCGTCGCAACGCTGCAGGACCACCCGGGGAGCCTGTGATCGACGACTTTCGGGACCTGGTCGCTCCCTGGGCGAATAGCTCCGGCCACCACCGGCACGGTGCCGGTTGATCGAGTCTCGCGCTCAGCCCTCGGCAGGCCGGATTCGCAGCAGCAGGTCGCCGGCCTCGACCCGGTCGCCGGCGTCGATGTGGAGCTCCGTGACGAGACCGTCTGACGGAGCGTAGACGGTGCTCTGCATCTTCATCGCCTCCATCATTAGCAGCTTGTCGCCCTTGGCCACCTTGTGGCCGACCGACACGACGAGCTCCGCAATCAGACCCGGAATCGGCGCGGCGAGCTGGGTCGGGTCGGTGGCGTCCACTTTGGGCCGCGCCTTGGTCTTCGGCGTCGATTTCGCATCGAGCACGAAGGCGTCGCGCCCGATGCCGTTGAGTTCGTAGCTGACGGCGCGCTTGCCCTCCTCATCGGGCTCGCCCACCGAGAGCAGCCGGATGATCAGCGTCTTGCCCTCCTCGATGTCGACCGAGATCTCCTCCCCAGGTGCGAGGCCGTAGAGGAACGCCGGGGTCGGCAGGGCGCTGACGTCGCCGTACGCCGTCGTATGCTTGGCGAAGTCGAGGAAGACCTTGGGGTACATCAGATACGAGAAGACATCGTCATCGGTCGGTTCGCGCCGAAGCCGATCCTTGAGCTCGGCACGGGTCACCGCGAGGTCGAGCTCGGCGGCCGTCTCGGCATTCGGCAGGCCGCTCATGGCCGCAGCGTAGCGCGCCCGCGCCACGGCATGGCGCTCCGGACCAAGCACGGCGAGCGAAACGTCCTCGGGCCAGCCGCCATCGGGCCACCCCAGGCCGCCCATCAGCATGTCGATGACGCTCTCGGGGAACGGCGTGACGCCAGGATCGAGATTGACGACGTCGACCGGGCGAATGCTCTTGCTGAACAGGAAGAGCGCCATGTCGCCGACGACCTTCGACGACGGGGTGACTTTCACGATGTCACCGAAGAGCTGATTGACCTCGGCGTAGGTGCGGGCAATCTCGGGCCAGCGATGGCCAACACCCATCGCGGCGGCCTGCTCCTTGAGGTTGGTATACTGCCCGCCCGGCATCTCGTGCAGGTAGACCTCCGCCGATCCGCTCTTCGGCGCGGAGTCGAACGGCGCATAGTAGGTACGCACCGTTTCCCAATAGTCGGAGAACTCGTTCAGGGTGTCGAGATCGAGTCCGGTGTCCCGCGGAGTGTGCTGGAGCGCGGCTACTACGGAATTGAGGTTGGGCTGCGAGGTGCTGCCGCTCATCGAGGCCAGCGCGAGGTCGACCGCGTCCACGCCCGCTTGGGCAGCCTGGAGCACGCTGGCGGAGGCGATGCCGCTGGTGTCGTGGGTATGGAAATGGATCGGCAGTCCGATCTCGTTTCGGAGCGTCTCGACCAGCCGCTTGGCCGCGAAGGGACGGCAGAGCCCCGCCATGTCCTTGATGGCGAGCATGTGGGCGCCCATCCGCTCCAGCTCCTTGGCCAGCCGGACATAGTATTGGAGCGAGAACTTGTCGCGCCGCTCGTCGAGAATGTCGCCGGTGTAGCAGATGGCGGCTTCGCAGACGGCGTGGGTGTCCTGAACCGCCTCCATCGCGACCCGGAGGCTGGGCAGGTAGTTGAGCGAGTCGAAGACCCGGAAGATGTCCATGCCCTGGCCGGCCGCATGGCGAACGAAGCCGGCCACGACATTGTCGGGATAATTGGTGTAGCCGACCGCATTGGCGCCCCGGAAGAGCATCTGGAAGCAGATGTTGGGCACCGCAGCGCGCAGCTGGCGGAGTCGCTCCCAGGGATCCTCGCTCAGAAACCGCATGGCGGTGTCGAAGGTGGCCCCACCCCACATCTCCAGCGAGAATAGCTGCGGCGTCCGACGCGCCACGGCCGCCGCGGTGGCCAGCATGTCGTAGCCGCGGACCCGGGTGGCCATGAGCGACTGGTGCGCATCGCGCCAGGTTGTGTCGGTAATCAGCAGCCGATCCTGCGCCCTGACCCACTCCGCAAATCCCTTCGCGCCGAGCGCGAGCAGGCGCTGCCGCGTACCGGCGGGCGGCTCCGCACTCGGGCTGTACGGCAGCGGCCGCGGCTGGGGCAGAGGACCGCTCGGCCGATAGCCCTTGGCGTGCGGATTGCCGTTGACGATGACCCCCGCCAGGAAATTGAGCAGCTTGGTCGCCCGATCGCGCCGAGGCTTGAACTTGACGAGCTTGGGCGTGGTGTCGATCAGGGTCGTGGTGGCCTGACCGCTCCGGAACTTGGGGTGCGCAATCACGTTCTCGAGGAACGGGATGTTCGTCTTGACGCCGCGAATCCGGAACTCCGCCAGGCAGCGGCGCGCCCGGTGCAGCGCGTTGTCGTAGGTCTGCCCGCTCGCGATGCACTTGACCAGCAGCGAGTCGTAGTACGGCGTGATGACCGCGCCGGCAAAGCCCATTCCGCCGTCGAGCCGGACCCCGAAACCGCCCGGCGACCGGTACGCCATGATCCGCCCGTAATCCGGCACAAACTGATTCTCCGGATCCTCGGTGGTAATGCGGCACTGAATGGCGTAGCCGTTCCGCGGCACCTCCTCCTGCCTGGGCATCCCGACCCGTTCCGAGTGCAGCTCATGCCCTTCGGCAATCAGAATCTGGGCGCGGACGAGATCGAGCCCGGTAATCACTTCCGATACCGTGTGCTCGACCTGGATCCGCGGATTCATCTCGATGAAGAACCACTCGTGCCGGTCGAGATCGTAGATGAACTCGACCGTGCCCGCGTTGTCGTAGCGGATTTCCCGCGCCATCCGGGTGGCGGCTTCGCACAGCTGGTCGACCACCGCCTGCGGCAATCCGACCGATGGCGCCACCTCGATCACCTTCTGATGGCGGCGCTGCACCGAGCAGTCGCGCTCGTGGAGATGAATCACGTTGCCGTGCTGATCGCCGAGGATCTGGACCTCGAGGTGCTTGGCGCGTTCGATGTACTTTTCGAGGAAGATGGCCTGGTTCCCGAAGGCCCGTTCCGCCTCGGCCTGCGCCTCGTCGAGCAGGTTCTCGAGTTCCGACTCGGCGCGGACCACCCGCATCCCGCGCCCGCCGCCGCCGAACGCCGCCTTGATGATCAGCGGAAACCCGATCGACTGGGCGACCGCGAGCGCCTGGGCGCGATCGGTGATCGGCTCTTCCGTACCTGGCAGGGTCGGCACCCCGATGCGCTGCGCCAGGGAGCGGGCGGCGGTCTTGTCGCCCATCATCTCGAGCAGCTCGGGGCGGGGGCCGACGAAAATCAGTCCGGCCTCGATGCAGGCGCGCGCGAACTCCGGGTTTTCCGAGAGGAAGCCGTAACCGGGATGAATCGCGTCGACGCCCCGCGCCTTGGCAATCGCAATGATGCCCTCGATATCGAGGTACGCGGCCACGGGCCCCTTGCCGATGCCGACCTCATACGCCTCGTCGGCCTTGTAGCGATGGATGCAGAAGCGGTCGTCGTGAGCGTAGATCGCAACGGTGCGGAGGCCGAGCTCGGTGCCGGCGCGGAAGACGCGCACCGCAATCTCGCTTCGATTGGCGGCCATCAGCTTGGTGATGCGAGATGGTCCCTTCGATTGAGTCACTGCGCGATGCCTCCGATGACGAAGTCGCACCACTCGCCCCTCGGGTGGTGCATCGGGCAAGGTAGGGTGGCGTCGGGGTCGGGGCAAGCAACGACCGCCGCGGATATTTCGCTTCTGGCGGCGTAGCTGCGGGGGCGCAGACTCTGGCTGTCGGGGTTGCCATTGACGGCCTGCCATGTGGCGGTAGCTTTCAGCCATATGGCAAAATCAGCACCGGGTCCGTCCCGAAAGCGGATCCCCAAGCGGCGCCCGGATGTGCAGGCCTACCTCGAGGCGGTCGAGGGCTCGCGCGGACCCAATGCCTACGTGGCCCTACTCGGTATGGAGGCTGCCGATACGGCGTCCCTCCATGATCGGGTGGAGCAGGGCATTCCCTACCGATACCTCGAGAAGCTGCACAGCCTGATGGACGTGCAGCGCTCGGCCCTGACCGACGCGCTGATGCTCTCGGAACGGACGATTCACCGGCGCAAGGAGGCTGGACGGCTGCAGCCGGATGAATCGGATCGGGTGCTTCGACTCACCCGCTTGTTCGGCAAAGCCATCGAACTGTTCGAAGGCGATGACCGGCAGGCCGTTGCCTGGTTCCGGAAGCCGATCAGGGGCCTGGGCGACCGATCGCCCCTGGAGATGAGCCGCACGGGTCCGGGTGCGCTCGAGGTCGAGCGCCTGATCGACCGGCTCGAGCACGGAGTGCCCTCCTGAGTGCCGTCCGCCTGGCGGATCGTCAAAAGTAAGTACGCCGCCAGCGCCCTTGATGGCGAAGGGGCTCGCCGGGCTGGAGGGCGCTGGACCAGCGTCGGCCGGCGCGCGGTCTACACCTCGAGCTCAGTGGCGCTGGCCACGCTGGAAATCCTCGTCCACCTCGAGTCGCCTCGGCTGCTGGCCGCGTACACGCTCTTCGAAGTTCGCTTTCCGGATCAGCTCGTCACGAAGCTCGACCCTCGATCGTTGCCGCCAGAGTGGACCAACTATCCTGCACCCGTCAGCCTCGCCGCCATCGGCGACCGGTGGTTGGATTCGGCTGCGTCAGCGGTGTTGCGGGTTCCCAGTGCCGTCGTGGGGTTGGAGTTCAACTACGTGCTCAACCCCGAACATCGCGACTACCGGAAGGTGAGCATCGGACCGGCCCAGCCGTTTCGGGTCGATCCGCGCCTCGCCTAGGGCCGGAACACCGCCCGCGTGATAGATTGGAGGACCCCCTCGCCGGAGCGCCGCATGACCCGGAAGACCTCACACGACTTCGATCAGGAGTTGCTGATCCTGTTCGACGCCTACGTTCATGGCACCATCGACCGCCGCGCCTTTCTCGACCGGGCCGCCAAGTTCGCCGTGGGCGGGGTTACGGCGGCCATGCTGCTCGAGCAGCTCAGCCCGAAGTTCGTCGAGGCGCAGGTTATCGCTCCGGCCGATACCAGGATCAGCGCCGAGTATCTCGAGTACGACTCGCCGAATGGGTACGGCCGGGCGCGGGGGTACCTCGTGGCCCCGACGGGTGCGACAGCCAGGCATCCCGCCATCCTCGTGATCCACGAAAATCGCGGCCTCAACCCGCACATCGAAGACATCACGCGGCGGCTCGCGGTCGACGGCTTTCTCGCGTTTGCTCCGGATGCGCTCTTCCCGCTCGGTGGCTACCCGGGCGATGAAGACAAAGCCCGCGAGCTCTTTCCGCAGCTCGATCAGGCCAAGACGCGGGAGGATTTCGTGGCTGCCGTCGGGGTGTTGAAGGCCCGCCCGGAGTCGACCGGTCGGGTTGGTGCGGTCGGGTTCTGCTATGGCGGCGGCATGGTGAACTATCTCGCCACCCGGCTCGGTTCGGAGCTGGCCGCGGGCGTGGCGTTCTACGGTTCGTCGCCCAACGTCGAGGACGTGCCGAAGATTCGCAGTCCGCTGCTGATTCAGTCGGCGGAGCAGGACCCTCGAATCAATGCGAGCTGGCCGGCGTTCGAGGAGGCGCTCAAGGCGGCGAAAGTCGACTACCAGCGGTATCTCTATCCGGGCACCCAGCACGGCTTCAACAACGATACCACGCCGCGGTATGACCCCGCCGCCGCGAAGCTGGCGTGGGACCGGACCGTGGCGTTCTTCAATCGGCACGTGCGGGGTTAAGGTGCACGTGCCGACTCGGTTGGTCAGGCAGGCCGCTTAGCGGCCCACCAGGACTGCTGCGGTTTCCGGATCACTCCGATCGGGTTCTGGTACCCGACCCGGTTCAGGGTCCTCACGTCGACCGGGATGGGTCACGTCATCGGGCTCGGTCTCGGGCGTGACCGGCTCGTCCTCGGGACGGCGGTCAGGCCGATCCGTCGGATCGAGGTCCCGCGGGTCGGCCGGGTTCCGGCGGGCCACCGGCAGCTCCGCATACCAGGTGACCAGAGGCTTTGCCTCCCCGTTTGACGGCCGGCCGAGCGCGGTCGCCACCGCGTCCCGAACGCTGACTTCCTCGTTGAGCGACTGTTCCAGCAGCGCGGCGTGGCTCAGGTGGCCGAGTCGGGTGGCCTGGAAGCGCGCGGTGGCGTAACGCATCACCTTGTGCTGGGAAATGGCTTGCGCAGCCGCCGCGAGCGCCGCATCGAGATCCGGCCGGATCAGGTCACTCGCCAGAAGTCCCTCGACCCGGCCAGTCAGATTGCGCATGCTGGCCGACGCATGGATCGGTGACTGCACCCTGAGGCCGCGACAGATCCATTCGAGGCGGCGGAGATGAATCTCGGCCATCCGGCCGTGGCGGTGCAGCAACTCGCGCAGGAACGACGCGGACGCGGTCCTGGCCATTCGCGTCAGTACGTCTCCTAATGGCTGTTCTGCGCCACACAGGTGACGGATATCATCGATGTAGTCGCTCTGCGAAGATACGCTTGGCATGGGCTGGCCTTTCGTTCGTGCAAGGATGCCCTTGGCGTACAGGGCGATGGTAGCCACCACGCGATGCGGTGATATAAAGGAGGACCCGCGAACCGTTGTCTGTTTGCACAGATTTGCAGGGCATTCCACAGATTGCCGGTGATTCGTTCACACCTGTGGCAACACCTGGTCGACGGGGGCTGCTGCCCATGAGCCGCTGTTCCGGATGCCTTCACGCTGCCTTCAGGGTCGGCGGGGCAAGTTGCCGCTATGAGAATTCGGCTCGGGGTTCTCGTGCTTGCCGCACTCGCGCTGGTTCCGCACCACGGGTCGGCGCAGGCTGGCCGCGACGGCTGCGAACGGGGCCGGCCGCTGATCGCTGCGGCGCAGACCCTCGCCGTCAACTATGCCGTCAACCGCTTCGACGCACTCGTCCTCGAGGCCGACTGGGCCCGGGTCGACTTCGAAAGCTGGTCGCGCAACCTCCGGCTCGGTTGGGAGTGGGACGAGAACGCCTTCGGCACCAACCTGTTTGCCCACCCGTTCCACGGCAACCTTTATTTCAATGCCGCCCGCGCCAACTGCCTGAGCTTCTGGGAGGCCGTTCCCTTCGCCTTTCTCGGCTCGTGGACCTGGGAGTATTTCGGCGAGACCCACCGGCCGTCGCTCAACGACTTCTTCATGACGAGCTTCGGCGGCATTGCGCTGGGCGAGATGCTGCATCAGGTGAGCAGCAGCCTCCGTGACACCGAGGCGTCGGGAGGAGCGCGGCTCTCCCGCGAGCTAGCGGCCACCCTCTTCGATCCGATGGGCGGGCTCAACCGGCTGGCACGCGGGGAGTGGAACCGCCACCGCCCGAACCCCGCCGGGCACGAAGCAGCCGACTATCTGGTGCGCTTCGCAGCGGGCGCCCGTCGGGTTCGCGAGAGCGGGTCGCCCAACCGCTACTCCAGCACCTTCCTGATCGACCTGAGCTACCGCGATCCGTTCGAGCGCGCCTACCGGGCTCCGTACGACGTCTTTACCCTGCGGCTCCAGGTCAGTCCGGGCGGCGGCGGCCTCAACCTCCTGCGCAGCGTGGGCCGCCTCTATGGGGGCGACCTGGCGACCCAAGCGGCGGGGCACCGCCATCTCTGGGCCCTCAACCAGCGCTTCGACTACGTCGACAACCTCGCCTACCGCTACGGCGAACAAGGGCTGGAGGCCGGGCTGCTTTCGCGCTGGCGGCTGGGCGGCGACCTGTCGCTGCGTACCGAGATCTCGGCGGGCGCCACGCTGCTCGGTGCGATCGACGGACCCTATGCGGGCGTCGGCGAGCGTTCTTACGACTTCGGGCCTGGTGTCGGGGCCAACGCCGAGCTGACGCTGGAGCATCGGGGCCGGCGGTACTTCACCTTCTATAACCGGTGGCGCGCGCTGCGGACCGTGAGCGGCGCCGAGTCGAGTCACCATCTGCTGTTCACCGGGGCGGCGGCCATGGTTCCACTCACCGGCGGGCTCGGACTCGGCCTCTATCTCAGCGACGATCGCCGGACCAGCCGGTATCCGGAGCTGCCGAGCGATCGGCGCTCATACCTCGAGGGGCGGCTCTTCCTGACCTGGACCGACGCCGCGCGATCGGGGGTCGAGCCATGAGGACCGCGCTGCTGATCGCCGCCGCGGCGCTCGCTGCGGTGCCCGCCGTCGTCCGTGCCCAGGAGGCGGGGCGTCGCGGTCTCTGGGTCGAGGCCGGGCTGGGCACGGGTGTGGCCCGGGTCGGCTGCTCCGCCTGCACCGACCCTTCGGTCGTCTATGGCAGCACCGGGTGGGTTCGGCTGGGAACCCGTCTGACCGAGCGGGTTCAGCTCGGCGCCGAGCTCTTCGGCTTCGACGATCGGGCTGCTGCTCGTTCGGCCGAGCCCGTCGATCCGCTCGAGGCGCGGAATGCGTCGCTGATGGGCGCCGTGATGTGGTTCCCGACCGGCAGCGGATTTTTTCTCACCGGAGGGCTCGGGCTCGCTCGGGGGACCTTCACCGTGACGCCGCCCGACGGGCCGGCGGTCACGACGCGCCGCACCGGTTCGGGGCTGGCCTTCGGGCTCGGGCTCGACCTGCCCGTCTTTCGCT
>JAHBVU010000025.1 GCA_019637315.1 Gemmatimonadales bacterium | reverse complement strand
CGGCGTCACCGGCTCATGGATCTCGGCCTCGACTCGTTGATGGCCGTGCAGCTCCGGAACCGACTGGCCACGGGTCTTGGCCTGGGTGAGGTCCTCTCGGCCACCCTGATGTTCGATTATCCGACCATCGAGGCGATCGCCCGGCATCTGCTCGAGCATCTGGATCCATCGACGTCGCAGGCGGGCGATGCGCCCGCGACACCTGCCGCGCCGTCCCGGTCATCGATTTCTGAAGCGACGCTGGCCGAAATGACGGAAGAAGATGCCGACGCCCTGTTGCGCAGCCGTCTGAGCGAGCTGTCATGACCTCCCCCCTCTCCTCTGCCAAGCAGGCCCTGCTGGCGATCGAGAAGCTGACGGCACGCGCGGAGCAGGCCGAGCGCGCCAACCGGCAGCCCATCGCGATCGTCGGCATGGGGTGCCGATTCCCCGGTGGAGTCGACAGTCCGGCCGTGTTCTGGAACCTGCTCGCGCGCGGGGACAACGCAGTCACGGAAATCCCGCCTGATCGCTGGGACGTCGATGCGTACTATGACCCGGATGTCGAGGCGCCGGGCAAGATGAACACACGGTACGGCGCCTTTCTGCGGGACATCGACCGGTTCGACCCGGCGTTCTTTGGCATCTCGCCCCGTGAGGCGGCGAGTATGGATCCACAGCAACGGCTCCTGCTCGAAGTCGTCTGGGAGGCACTGGAGCATGCCGGGCAGGCTCCTGACCGGCTCTCGGGCACCCGGACCGGCGTGTTCGTCGGCATCGCCGGCACCGACTATGCGCAGCTGCAACTCGAGAACGGGGCCATCGGCAGCGATACCTACTACGGCTCGGGGGTCGGACACAGCGTCGCGTCGGGGCGGATCTCGTATGTGCTCGGCCTGCAGGGGCCGAGCGTGTCCATCGACACGGCCTGCTCCTCGTCGCTGGTAGCCGTGCATCTGGCCGTACAGAGCTTGCGGTCCGGCGAGTGTTCGATGGCGCTGGCCGGGGGCACCAATGCGATCCTGGCGCCGGAGACGATGATTGCCCTGGCGAAGTATCGGATGTTGGCGCCCGACGGCCGTTGCAAAGCATTCGATGCGGCGGCCGATGGGTTCGTGCGAGGCGAGGGCGTCGGCGTCGTGGTGCTCAAGCGCCTCGCGGACGCGGTGGCCGCGGGCGACACCGTACTGGCGGTGATCCGCGGCTCCGCCGTCAATCAGGATGGTCCGAGCAGCGGCCTCACGGCGCCGAACGGTCCAGCGCAGGTGATGGTGATCCGGGATGCGCTGGCCAACGGCGGCGTCCGGCCCGCCGAGGTCAGTTATGTCGAAACGCACGGCACTGGCACCTCGCTGGGCGATCCGATCGAGGTCCAGGCGTTGGGCACGGCGCTGGGCGAGGGTCGCCCCGCCGATCGTCCGCTCTGGATCGGGTCGCTCAAGACGAACGTTGGCCACATGGAGGCATCGGCGGGGGTCGCAGGCCTGATCAAGGCGGTTCTGTGCATTCAGCATCGCGCCATCCCGCCACACCTGCATTTCGTGACGCCGAGCCCGTTCATTCCATGGGCCCAGCTACCGGTACGGGTGCCGACGACACTGACGCCGTGGCCGCTCGAGACGGGGCTCCTGGCGGGCGTCAGCTCGTTCGGTTTCAGCGGTACCAATGCGCACCTCGTGGTCGGCCCGCCACCGGACCTGCCGGCGGGGTCGGCCGCCGAGCCGGATCGGCCGCGGCACCTGCTCACGCTCTCTGCAGCTGGCGAATCGCCATTGCATGAGCTGGCAAGACGCTTCGCCGATGGGCTGGATGATGCCACACCCCTCGCCGATATCGCCTTCACGGCAAACACGGGCCGCGCCGCGCTGCCGTATCGGTGCGCGCTCGTTGCCGAGTCGACGGCGGAGGCGCGAGCGGCACTGCATGAAGTCGCGCAAGGCCGGGAGGCTGCCGGTGCGATGGTGCGGCGCGCGACCTTCCACGACCAGCCCAGGATCGCATTCCTGTTCTCGGGGCAAGGTGCCCAGTATCCGGCGATGGGTCGGTCGCTCTACCGGACGCAACCGGTCTTCCGCGCCGCGATCGACCGTTGCGACGAACTGCTCCGGCCGATTCTCCCGCATCCGCTGCTCTCCGTGTTGTTTCCCGACGACGCGGCGGCCGAGGCGCGAATCCATGATACGACCTATACGCAGCCCGGTCTGTTTGCGATCGAGTATGCGCTGGCCGAGTTGCTGGCGAGTCTCGGGATCCACGCGACGACGGTCTTGGGACACAGCGTGGGCGAGTATGCTGCCGCCTGCCGAGCTGGCGTCTTCGGCCTGGAGGACGGGCTCCGGCTGATCGCGGCCCGTGGCCGGCTGATGGGGGGCCTTCCGGCGGGAGGTGCCATGGCCGCTGTTCTGGCCGACCGGGCGGTGGTGGAGGAGGCGATTGCCGGGACGCGACTCGCGATCGCGGCCTACAACGGCCCCGCCAACACCGTGATCTCGGGGGCCGGTGTGGAGGTCGACGCCGTCTGCACTGCGCTCGGCGCACGGGGCATCACGACCCGTCCTCTCGTCGTATCACATGCCTTTCATTCGGCGCTGATGGATCCGATCCTCGACGAATTCGAGGCGATCGCGGCGACGGTGCAGTACACTGCGCCGAGCGGGCGACTGCTCTCCAATCTTTCGGGTGGGCCGGCCGACCCGGCTGAGGTGACGACGGCGCGCTACTGGCGGCGCCATCTCCGCGAGCCGGTCCGCTTCTCGGCCGCGATGGCGTCGCTTGCCGCGCAGGGCCACGAGGTGTTCATCGAGGTCGGGCCGCATCCGACGCTGATCAGCATGGCTCGGGACTCGGCGCCAGGGGATGGGCGCGTCTGGCTGCCCACATTGCGCCGCGGGAAAGACGATTGGACGACGCTGCTCGCAACGCTTGGTGAGCTCTGGACGCACGGGGTCGAAACCGACTTGTACGGTCTCGATGCCGGCGCTCCGCGCCGTCGTGTCAGCTTGCCGACCTATCCCTTCCAGCGGTCATCGTATTGGACTCGGCCCGCACCCGCCGGCCGGCGGGCCGGTTCGGCGGAGCATCCGCTGCTGGGAGCCCGGATCCGGTCGGCGCTGCGCGATGTGGTCCAGTTCGAGTCGACGATTGCCGCGGGCGGGGTCCCCTTCCTGGCAGACCATCGGGTCGACGGGCGTCCGATCCTGCCCGCCACGGGGTTTATCGAGATGCTGGCAGCTGGATCGGCTGCCGTCTTCGGCGAGATGCGGGCAATCGAAGACCTCGTGATCCGCGAGCCGCTCGCTTTTGCGCCCGACGAGCGGCGCCTGGTGCAGACGGTGCTCCGGCATTCGGAGGGTGGCGGTGCGGAGGTCGAGGTTTCCAGCACCGCCGAATCAGGAGACGGCACCGCCTGGCGGCTCCATGCAACGGCGCGGCTCGCCTCGGCGCGTCCGGAATCGTCCGGCGCGACAGATCTGGCGGCCGTGCGCGCGCGTTGCCTCGAACCACTGACCGCCGTCGACCATTACGGGGCGTTGGCGGCGCGCGGCCTCGATTTCGGGCCGAGCTTACGCGGTGTGGAAGCGGTTTGGCGTTGCGATGGCGAGGCCGTCGCGGACATTGTGCTGCCGGAGGCGGCCGGCAGCGCCGCGGGTTACCGGATTCATCCGGCGTTGCTGGATGCCTGCCTTCAGGGGCTGGCCGCCGCAATCCCCGAGAGCATCGCCGCGCGCGGTGCGTACCTGCCGCTGGCCGTCGATCGGGTGGCGATCCATCGGACGCCGGGCAATCGAGTCACCAGCGTGGCCACGGTGCTCCTGCCCCAGGCGGCGAGCGGTTCGCTTACCGCGGACATCGTCATCGCGGATGCGGACGGGGTGGTCGCGGAGCTTGGGGGAGTCACCCTGCGGCCCGCGCCCTCCGTCGTGAGCGGACGCGATGGCTGGACCTACGAGCTTGCCTGGCGGGCTGAGCCGGCCTCGGCCGCTGAGGGATTTCCGGCACCAGCCGCGCTGGAGCGACGCACCGCAACCGAGCTGCCGATACTTGCCGAGCAACACGGCCTGCCGACCTATCACGAGACCTACCTCGAGGTCGAAGCGCTCGCGACTGCCTTCATCCTCCGATCCTTCGCGGAACTCGGCTGGACCTTCGCAGTCGGGGAGGAGGTCACCACTGATGGATTGCTCGATCGGCTCGGGATCGTGCCGAGGTATCGGGGTCTCCTGATCCGGTATCTCGTGATCCTTGCCGAAGACGGAATCCTTGGGCGCAACGGCGATCGCTGGGCCGTGAGGGCGCTGCCGCCGGTGGTAGACGCTGCGGCATCGACCCAGTCGCTCCTGGCGCGTCGGCCGGCGTCGGCGGCGCAGATTACGCTGACCGCGTCCTGTGGCAGCGTGCTCGCCGAGGTATT
The DNA here is from genome assembly GCA_019637315.1 of Gemmatimonadales bacterium. Taxonomy (NCBI): domain Bacteria; kingdom Pseudomonadati; phylum Gemmatimonadota; class Gemmatimonadia; order Gemmatimonadales; species Gemmatimonadales bacterium. Next base: position 37,805 of record JAHBVU010000025.1, on the reverse strand, counting down.
GCGGGGCAGGGCCGATCCGCTCCAATACCTCTTTCCCGGCGGCTCCGCGGAGCTGGCGGAGTCGCTCTATCAGCATGCGCCGGAGGCGTTGGTCTACAACGGGCTGGTGCGCGCGTCCGTGGCGGAGCTCGTTTCCGGGTTGCCGCTGGATCGTCGGCTGCGCGTGCTCGAAGTTGGGGGCGGCACGGGCGCTACGACGTCGTGGGTGGTGCCGGAGCTGCCGGCGGACCGGACCGAGTACCTGTTTACCGACCTGAGCCCCACACTCGTAGCCCGAGCGCGGGAGAAGTTCGCTGCGCATCGATTCGTGCAGTGTCAGACGCTGGATCTCGAGCGTGAGCTCGCCGCCCAGGGCGTCGGCGCCGAAGGCTTCGATCTGATCATCGCCGTCAATGTGATCCACGCCACCGCCGACCTCCGGGCCACACTGGGCCGGATCCATCGTGCGCTGGCACCGGGCGGCACGCTCCTGATGCTCGAGGTGGCGGCGCCGGAACGGTGGATCGATGTCACCTTCGGCCTGACCGAAGGCTGGTGGCGTTTCACCGATCGGGCGATTCGGCCCGACTATCCGCTGCTCGATCGGGCTGCCTGGCAGCGGCTCTTCGAGGACCTGGGCTATGAAGCGGTCATCGCGCCGCCCGAATCGCCGCTCTCCCGTGAAGCGCTCGTCATCGGACGGAAGCCGGTCGATGCGCTGCCCATCCTGGGCGACCCAGGAGACTGGCTCCTCGTCGGCGACGGAGGTGATGTCACTGCTGGACTGGCCCGGCATCTGACTGCAGCCGGGCACCGCACGGTCGAGGTTCGGGAAGGCGACCACGATGGGTTCGGCCGGCTCGTCGCGGCGCGGTCCGCGACCTTGCGCGGCGTGATCCACCTGGGCGCGCTGGCGCACGACGATTCCGCGATCGACGCGACGGAGTCGGTGCTTGAGGCGCAGCAGGCAACCCTGGGCAGTATCGTAGCCGTCGTGCAGTCCCTTGGTACCCATTCCTTCGAGCACGGGGCCGTGCCGCGCCTCTGGCTCGTGACGCGGGGCGCCGTACCGGTGGAGGGCGCGGAGCCCGTTGCGGTGGCACAAGCACCGGTCTGGGGTTTGGGACGCGTCGTGGCGCTGGAGCATCCCGAGCTTGGGGCTACACGCGTCGACCTCGATCCGCGCGCGAGCATGGTCGATCAGGCGCGCGACCTGTTCCGAGCGCTCGGCGCGCCTGAAACGGAGGATCAGATCGCGGTGCGGGGCGGGCGCCGGCATTGGGCACGAATCGTCCCGGTCTCGGTGCGCAGCACAGCGCCGGATCCGGTCCGCCTCGCACCGTCGGCGACCGGTATCCTCGATGAGATCCGACTCGTACCGACGGCCCGCCGAGTGCCCGGCCCGGGCGAGGTGGAGATTCGGGTCTACGCCGCGGGGCTCAACTTCCGCGACGTGATGAACGCGGTCGCCATGCGGGCCGATCCGGAGCCGCTGGGCGGCGAATGCGCGGGCCGCGTCGTGGCGGTGGGACCGGGCGTTGAGCACCTGGCTCCCGGCGATGATGTCGTCGCGACGGGCCAGGGGTGCTTCGGGACCTACGTCACGGTAGACGCACGGTTCGTCGTGCTGCTGCCGCCAACGATCGGGCACGAGGCGGCAGCTACGGTGCCCTTTGCATTCATGACCGCACATTACGCGCTGGTCACCTTGGCCGGGCTCCAGCGCGGGGAGCGGGTACTGATCCACGCGGGCGCCGGCGGCGTCGGGATGGCGGCAATCCAGATTGCGCAGCGGATCGGTGCCGAGATCTTCGCAACGGCCGGCAGCGAGGAAAAGCGCAGCTATCTCCGTTCTCTTGGCATCGCGCACGTCTTCGACTCGCGCAGCCTTCGGTTCGCCGAGGAGATCCGTGCGGTCACGCATGGACGGGGCGTCGACGTGGCACTCAACTCGCTTGCCGGCGAGTTCATCCCGGCCACGGCGAGTGTGTTGTCGCCACGCGGCCGGTTCCTCGAAATCGGCAAGCGGGAGATCTGGACCGACGACGATTTCCGCCGCGTCCGGCCGGATGGCCGCTACCATGCGATCGACCTCGCCCGGCGGCACCTGGACGATCCAGTCGGATCCTCCGCGGCATTTGCCGACATCATGGCTACGCTGGCGCGCGGCGAGATCACCCCGTTGCCGCGATGGACCTTCCCCCTGGAACGCGCTGCCGAAGGCTTCCGATACATGGCGCAAGCCAGGCATGTCGGCAAGGTGGTGCTGACGGTGACGGCGCCGGATCGAGCGGGGCTCGGGTCGCTCTCGTGTCATGCCAGCTACCTCGTGACGGGCGGCCTCACGGGGCTCGGGCTCCTGACGGCGGAGCGACTGGTCGAGCGGGGTGCGCGTCACCTCGTGCTGGTGGGCCGGCGCGGGCCATCGGAGGCTGCGCAACAGACCATCGCCGGAATGGAGCAGGCGGGTGCGCAAGTCGCGGTACGGCGGGTTGACGTGTCTCGACCCGAAGCGATTGCCGAGCTGCTCGCCGAGATCGATACGACGCTGCCGCCGCTGCGCGGGATCGTGCACTCGGCCGGGGTCCTCGAGGACGGCGCCTTGCTGCAGCAGAGTTGGGACCGATTCCGGATCCCGCTTGGTCCGAAGGTGGCCGGCGCCTGGGCATTGCACCGGGGGACCTGCCATCGGCCGCTCGATTTCTTCGTGCTGTATTCGTCGGTGGCGTCCCTGCTGGGCTCGGCCGGTCAGGGCAACCACGCGGCGGCCAACGCCTTCATGGACGGGCTCGCTTACTACCGTCGGGCCTGCGGTCTGCCGGCGCTCAGCATCAGCTGGGGGGCGTGGTCGGAAGTCGGCGCGGCGGTGGAACACGGGGTTGACCGCCGGATCGAAGCCCAGGGGGTTGGGGTGATTCCCCCGGCCGATGGTCTCGCCCTGCTCGAAGCTGCCATGGAGGGGGCGCCCCCGCACCTCGGCGTGCTGCCGATCGATTGGAATCTGTTTGCTCGGCGGTTCGAGGCCGGGCAGCGGCCTGGCTGGGTCTCCGAGGTGGTCCAAGACCTGCATCGTACCGTGTCGGTCGCAAAATCATCCATTCGCCCGGCCGACCAGGGAACCGCGGGGACCGGATTCATCCAGCGATGGGCCGAGGCCGTCCCGGGCCGGCGGCGTGAACTCCTGGTCGACTTCGTGGGCGACCAGGTGGCGCGCGTATTGGGGGTGCAGGATGGTCGGGCCATCGATCAGCGGCAGCCTCTCAACGAACTGGGGCTCGATTCGCTGATGGCGGTCGAGCTCAGGAACCGGCTGGGTACCGCACTTGGCCTGACTCGGAGTCTGCCGGCGACGCTGGTCTTCGACCATCCGACGCTGGATGCGCTGGCGGCATTCCTGGAGACCGGGGTCCTCGCGGAGGCTGTTGGGGCGACGGGAACTACCGCGCCCGCCGAGCCTGCCCAGGAAGGCACCGATGCCGTGGGTGCGATCGAGGATCTTTCCGATGCCGAGGTGGAGGCGCTGTTTGCCCGCAAGATGCAGGGGTCGTGACGATGCGTGAGTTTTTGGACCGGATCAGCAGTTTCTCGCCCAAGCGGCTCGCCCTGCTCGCGGCGGAGCTGAATGCGCGGGTCCAGGAACTCGAGCAGGCATCGCATGAGCCGGTGGCGATCGTGGGGATCGGCTGCCGGTTCCCGGGTGCCGGCGACCCCGCCTCGTTCTGGGGTTTGCTGCGCGAGGGGCGCGATGCCATCAGCGAGGTTCCACGGGATCGGTGGGACATTGACGCCTACTACGACCCCGACCCCATGGCGCCCGGCAAGATGTCGACGCGCTTCGGCGGGTTCGTACCCGGGGTCGACCGATTCGATCCCCAGTTCTTCGGGATTGCTCCGCGGGAAGCGGAGACGATGGATCCGCAGCAGCGGCTGCTGCTCGAAGTGGCGTGGGAAGCACTGGAGCATGCCGGGATCGCGCCGGGCGGTCTGGAGGGCAGCCGGGCCGGGGTCTTCGTGGGGATGTCAGCGAATGACTACTTCCACCTGATTCGCGCGTGCGGTCTGGATCGCTTCGATGCCTACACGGCGTCAGGGACCGCGCACAGCATTGCCTCGGGCCGGTTGTCCTACGTGCTCGGCCTTTCGGGGCCGAGCCTGTCGGTCGACACAGCGTGCTCGTCGTCGCTGGTTGCGATTCACCAGGCGGTCCAGTCGCTCAGGCGGGGCGAGTCGGACCTCGCGCTGGCGGGCGGCGTCAATCTCATCCTTGGCCCGGATATCTCCATCGCGCTGTCCAAGTCACGGATGATGGCACCGGACGGCCGCTGCAAGGCTTTCGATGCGCGAGCCGACGGCTTCGTGCGTGGTGAGGGGTGCGGTATCGTCGTCCTCAAACGCCTGGCCGACGCCGTCGCGAGCCGCGATCGGATCATCGCGGTCATCCGCGGCTCGGCCATCAACCAGGACGGCCGCAGCAACGGGCTCACGGCGCCGAATGGTCCTTCGCAGGAAGGGGTGATCCGCGCCGCGCTCGAAGATGCCGACCTGACCCCGGACCGGCTCGACTATGTCGAGGCCCACGGGACGGGTACCTCGCTCGGCGATCCGATCGAGGTCCAGGCACTCGGTGCGGTGGTCGGTCCGTATCGGACCAAGGCCGATCCCCTGCTGCTGGGCTCGGTCAAGACCAACATCGGCCATCTGGAGGCCGCCGCCGGCGTGGCGGGACTGATCAAGGCGGCGCTGGCGCTGCACTACGGGGAACTGCCGGCGCAGCTGCATCTGCAGGAACTCAATCCCTACATTCCGTGGGGTGAGCTGCCCGTCGAGGTCGTCAACCGCTCGCGGACCTGGCAGCAGAGGCCCGAGCGGTCGCGGGTCGCGGGTGTGAGTTCGTTCGGGTTCAGCGGGACCAATGCGCACCTGATCCTCGAGGAGGCGCCGGCCCAGGAGCTGAACAGCCCGACGACACCCGAGCGGCCAGTCCACCTCCTGGCGCTGTCCGCGCAGGACGATGCTGCACTTTTGCAACTGGCGGGTCGCTACCGTGATCGTCTGCGGGAGGGCGACGCCAGCCTGGCAGACGTTGCGCATACGGCCAACACCGGACGATCACACTTCGACCGGCGTCTGACGCTGCTTGCGGCAGACAGCGCCACCGCAGCTGACGCGCTTGAGGCACAGCTCACCGGCGGTACGGCGGTCGGCGTGGACATCGGCGCCGTCACGTCGACCCGTGCACCGCGGGTCGCCTTCCTGTTCACGGGGCAGGGGTCGCAGTATCCAGGCATGGGGCGCGCCCTGTATCATGGCGAGCCCGTGTTCCGTGCCGTGATCGATCGATGTGCCGCCGTGCTGGATTCGCTGCTGCCGATGCCGCTCCTGTCCGTGTTGGATCCGGCGGAGGGGACAGTGTCTCCGATCGATGAGACTGCCTACACGCAGCCCGCGTTGTTTGCGCTCGAACTGGCGCTGGCCGAACTGTGGCAATCCTGGGGTGCCCGGCCGTCGATCGTGATGGGTCACAGCATCGGCGAGATCGTCGCAGCCTGCGTGGCTGGCGTGTTCAGCGTGGAGGATGCGCTTCGGCTGGTGGCGGCGCGTGGACGGCTCATGGGAGCGCTACCACGAAACGGCGCCATGCTGGCGATCCAGGCCGACGAAGCGTGGGTCCAGGACCTGATCGCGCTACACGATGTCGACGTGTCGATCGCAGCGGTCAACGGTCCGGCCAACGTGGTGATCTCTGGCCTGGCCACCACAATCGATGTGCTGGCCCGTCGCTGCGAGGAGACTGGTGTCACGGCGACGCGGCTCAACGTATCGCACGCATTCCACTCACCGCTGCTCGACCGGATGCTGGATGCGTTCGAAGCGGAAGCGCGGACCATCACGTACCGCCGACCCTCGATCGACCTCGTGTCGAATCTGACTGGGGAGGTGGCCGGGCCCGAGGTCGCGACGGCGCGGTACTGGCGCGATCACGCCCGCGGCGCCGTCCGCTTTGGCTCGGCCATCGCCACGCTGCACCGCGCCGGGGCGGAAATCTTCCTGGAAGTTGGCCCGGGCCCGACGCTGATCGGCATGGGCCAGCTCTGCGATCCGGCAAGTGGCGGGCTCTGGCTGCCGTCGTTGCGCAGGAACCGCAGCGACTGGGAGTCGATGCTCGGAAGCCTGGCCGCGATGTATCGGGCCGGCGTGCCGGTGTCGTGGTCCGCGCTGGATCGAGACCGGCCGAGGCGCAGGGTGACGCTGCCGACCTATCAGTTCCAGCGGGAGCGGTACTGGATCGACCTGCCGCGTCAACGCCCGACGGGGGGCATGCCGCTCCATCCGCTCCTTGGTGCCGAGGTGGTGCAGGCGGCCACGCCGCAGCGGATCTTCGAAACGACCCTCGGCACGCAGGATCTGCCCTATCTGGACGATCATCGGATCGCGGGCGTGCGGCTGTTTCCTTCGCCCGGCTACATCGAGATGGCGCTCGCGGTGGGACGGCGCGTGCTGGAGGCAGACGCCGTGCGCATCAGCGACTTCGTCGTGCATCGCCCATTGGAGGTCGACGAGGAGGGCACCACGGTACAGTTCGTTCTCGATCCTCCCGCGGAGGGACGCGCGGCGTTCACGGTCTACGGCCGAGATCGGTCGACCGCGACTTGGTTTCCGGTAGCAAACGGCGCGCTGAGCACGGCCGATTGGCCGCCGGCGGAAGCAGCCGAGTGGGCGGTTGTACGCGCGCGTGTGGCGGAGCCGGTCGATGTCGAGGCCTATTACGGTTGGTTGAGCAGCTTGGGGCTCGAGTTTGGTCCACGTTTTCGTGGGGCGGTCGAGGTCCACCGCCGCGACGGCGAAGTGATTGGCCGCATCGCCGCGCCTGCGGGGCTGACCGACGTCGCCTCGTATACTCTGCACCCTGCCTTGCTCGACAGCTGCCTTCACCTGATCGGCGCAGCCGTCCCGAGCGCAACCAGTACCGTCACGGATCCGTTCTTCCTGCTGGGCACAGACCGTATCGAGCTCTGTGGAGCCGTTGGGGATTCGTTCTACTGTCACGTGCGCGTGCGGCAGGAGCATCTCACCGACCTCGCCACGCGGGAGACCTTCACGGTCGACGTGCGGCTGATCGGCGACGACGGAACCACGCTCGCCTTGCTGGAAGGATTGCAGCTCAAACGGGCCGGGGTCGATGCCGCGGTGCGGAGCGGCCTACCGGGCCACGTGAAGCAGCTGCTCTATCAGGTCGTCTGGCGGCGCGACGACCATTCCGGTGCTCCGGTGGCCCCTTCCGTGCTGGCCCAGGCCGTCGAGCCGCTCGTTGCGCAACTCAGTCACGAACACGGCTTCGACCGGTTTGCCGATTTCCAGCCCGTCCTCGATACGCTGGTCACCGCATACATCGTGCAGGCGTTGCAGCGGCTCGGCTGGGATTTCGATCCGACCACACCTTGGACGGATGCGAAGCTTGCAGAGCAGCTTCGGATCGTGCCGGCTCAGCGGTCGCTGTTTACCCGGTTGCTCGCGATTCTGACCGAGGACGGCATCCTCGAACCCGCGGCCTCGGGCTGGCGCGTGAAACACGTGCCGCCAGTCGTGGATGCGGAGCGCGAATGGCAAGCCGTGGCCGGTCGCTTCCCGACCTTCGATGCCGAACTCGGTCTGACGCGCCGCTGTGCGCAGGATCTAGCCGGCGTGCTGCGAGGCGAGACGGATCCGCTGCAGTTGCTCTTTCCGGGCGGCTCGCTGGCCGATACCGAAAAGCTCTACCAGAACTCCCCGGCCTCACGGACCTACAACAGCGTGCTGGCGGCGCTGGTCGAGCGGATTCCCGGCGGCACCTCCACCCGCCCGCTCCGTGTGCTGGAGATCGGGGCCGGAACGGGCGGAACGACCTCGTATGTGCTCCCGGTGCTCGCGAAGCGGACCCAGGTCGAGTACACCTTCACCGACGTCTCGCCGCTCTTTCTCAACAAGGCTCGTGAGAAGTTTGCCGAGTACGCGCGAGTCGAGTACCGGACGCTCGACATCAGCCGGGCTCCGGCTGAGCAGGGATTCGAGACGGCCCGGTATGATCTGATTCTGGGAACCAACGTGATCCACGCGACTGCCGACCTGGCAGTGACGATGGGCCATGTTCACGACTTGCTTGCGCCCGGCGGTCTCGTGGCCCTGCTCGAGGGCACTGCCCCGCAGCGCTTCGGCGACCTGACGGTCGGCATGACCGACGGCTGGTGGGCCTTCAGCGACACCGAGCGACGATCCTATGCCCTAATGCCGCATCAGGCATGGCTCGATCTCCTGGCCAAGACCGGTTATACCGGTGCCACGGCGGTGCCGGGAGCCGATGCGGGTCCGGTCCTGTCGCAGCAGGCCATTTTCGTCGCCCAGCGTCCCGCCGTGAGCAGCCCCGCCGCCTCCAGCGACTGGATCGTAGTGCCGGATCGTGGCGGTGTTGCGGAGCTGGTGGTCGACGCCCTCGAGCGCCGCGGCGCTCGGGCGGTGACGGTTCCGGCGGAGTCACCTGACGCTCTGCGGAACGCGCTGATCGGAGGCGACAACGGCGCGCGACCGGTGCGCGGCATCCTCTATTTGCCGGCGCTCGATCTCGCCCTGACGGATGCGACATCCGCCGACGACCTTGCCCGCGGGCAGGCAACCGTCCTGGGCGGCGCCCTTGAGGTAATCCAGACCGCGACCGCTGCCGGGGCTGCGACCAAGCTCTACCTGGTCACGCAGGGTGCACAAGCCACCGAGGAAGGCGAGTCCACGGATCCTGCGCAGGCGACTCTCTGGGGACTGGGACATGTCGTCGCCCTCGAGCACCCGGAACTCGGCTGCGTTCGCCTGGATCTGGATCCCGCGCGTTCGGCCGCTGAGTCGGTCGAGGCGCTGCTGACGGCGCTCGATCGGCCCGCGGCGGAGGATCAGGTCGCCCTGCGCGGCAACGACACTCACGTCCGCCGCCTGGTGCGGATGCAGGATACCACGACGGATCTGGTTCGGACCACACTCGACCCCGAGGCCACCTATCTGGTCACGGGGGGCCTGCGCGGCCTGGGCCTCCGGGTTGCCGAGTGGCTGGTCGACCGGGGAGCGCGGCATCTCGCGCTCATGGGGCGTCGGCAACCGAGCATCGATGCGGAGGAGGCAACGGCCCGCATGGAGGCGCGCGGCGCGCAGGTTCGGGCCTTTCAGGGCGACGTCGGTCGACGAGAGGATGTCGCACGGGTGCTGGGTGAGATCGGCCGCGGCATGCCTCGGCTCCGTGGCGTGATTCACGCAGCGGGCGTGCTCGACGATGGCGTGCTGACTCAGCAGACGTGGCCGCGCTTCGAAACGGTTCTTGGTCCGAAGGTCCAGGGCACCTGGCACCTGCATCAGCTGGCGGGCGACCTGGACTTCCTGGTGCTGTTTTCGTCCGGTGCGTCGGTGGCCGGGTCCGTCGGGCAGGCCAACCACGCCGCGGCAAACACCTTCGAGGACATGCTGGCCTTCCGTCGGCAGGCGGAGGGACGCGCCACGGTCAGCATCAATTGGGGACCCTGGGCCGAGATCGGCGCCGCGGCAGATCGTCAGATCTCGGCGCGAGATTTCATGGGATCCATCAGTCCGGCGGACGGTCTGACCGCGCTCGAATGGGCAATGCGGGTTCGGCCGGACGGAACCTTCGCAGCTTCGCAGGTAGCGGTACTACCGGCCGACTGGGAGCGATTCCTCGCGACCTACCCGGATGGGGCCGCGCCGCCGCTCGTAGCCGAGCTGGCCGATGAAGTGGCGCGGCGGCGGGCCGCGCGCCCGGCGGCACCGGTGGCGGCCCGGTCGGTTGAGGGGGGACTCAGACAGCGAATCGCCGGGACGGTGCCGAACCGTCGCCTGGTGGTGCTGCGCGACTTCGTACGCGATCAGGCCGTCAAGGTGCTGGGTGCGGAACGGCGGGAGCGGTTCGATCTGAGCCGGCCGCTTCGCGAGCTGGGGCTCGACTCGCTTATGGCAGTCGAGCTGCGCAACAAGCTGGGTGCGGGGGTCGGCCGGATGCTGCCCGCGACGCTCACGTTCGACTGCCCGACGGCCGACGCCCTGGTCGACTACCTCGCCGCCGAAGTCTTCAGCGAGGAACTCGCGTCAGGAAGTGCGGCCGTGCCGGCGTCGGCGACGCACCATGCGACGCCCTCGGCCGAGGACGACGGCACACTGGATGAGCTGAGCGAAAACGATCTGGCCTCGCTCCTGGAAGCACGGCTCGACGGCATCGCAAGTCGAAAGGGTACGACCACATGACGGCCAAGCCGCCGCAGGACTATCGCGCGCTGCTCAAGCGCTCCCTGGTGGCGATCGACGAACTCAAGGCCCGGGTCGCCGAGTTGGAGCAGGCGCAGTCGGAGCCGATCGCGGTCATCGGGCTGGGTTGTCGGATGCCGGGTGGCGTCAAGGATCCGGAGTCTCTCTGGCAGCTGCTGGCCTCCGGGGTCGACGCGGTGACCGAGGTACCGGCGGACCGCTGGGACGTCGACGCTTATTTCGATCCGGACCCGGATGCCCTGGGCAAGACCTACAGCCGATGGGGCGCCTTCCTCGATAACGTCGATCGGTTCGACGCTCATTTCTTCGGCATTTCACCGCGTGAAGCGGTCAGCATGGATCCGCAGCAGCGCCTCCTGCTCGAAGTCGTCTGGGAATCGCTGGAGCATGCGGGAATCGGGCCGGCGCGCCTGGCGGGCAGCCAGACGGCCGTCTACCTGGGTGTGTCGACGCAGGATTATTCGAATCGGATTCTCGAGGCCCAGGGTCCGAGCCGCTCCGATGCGTACGCGTCATCGGGGACAGCCGACAGCATGGCTGCCGGGCGGATTTCCTATGTGCTGGGGCTGCACGGGCCCAACGTGGCGCTCGACACGGCATGCTCGTCGTCGCTGGTGGCGACCCATCTGGCAATGCTCAGCTTGCGGAATCGGGAAGCGGACCTGGCGCTCGCGGCCGGGGTGAATCTGACCCTGACGCCGAATGGCTCCATTCTCACGTCCCGTGGACGGATGACCTCGCCGACCGGTCGATGCCACACCTTCGACGCAGCGGCCGACGGTTATGTCCGCGGCGAGGGGTGTGCCGTGCTGGTGCTCAAGCGGCTGTCGGATGCACGGCGCGACGGTGATCGAGTCATGGCCGTGATCCGCGGGTCCGCCATCAACCAGGACGGACGGAGCAGCGGCCTGACCGCGCCGTACGGCCCGGCGCAGGAAGCGGTAATCGAGGCGGCGCTCGCCAATGCGCGGCTTACTCCGACCGACGTCGGATACGTCGAAGCTCACGGCACCGGCACCTCGCTCGGCGACCCGATCGAGATCAAGGCGCTCGGTGAGGTTTATGGACGGGGTCGTCCTGCGGATCGACCGCTCATGGTCGGGTCGATCAAGACCAATGTCGGCCATCTGGAGGGTGCCGCCGGCGTGGCTGGGCTCGCCAAGGCAATCGTGGCACTGCAGCACAAGCAGCTTCCACCGCACCTGCATTTCCACACGCCGAATCCGCTGATTCCCTGGGACAAGTATCCCATCGCGGTGCCGACGGTGCTGACCGACTGGACCGTGGCGCCGGATCAGCGCCGCCGGGTCGGCATCAGCTCCTTCGGGTTCAGCGGCACGAACGCGCACGTGATTCTGGAGGAAGCGCCGCCGGTCGAACCGACGGCGTGCCCGGTCGACCGATCGACCCAGCTGCTCGTACTGTCGGCCCAGACGCCGGATGCGTTGACGACGCTGGCCCGGGACTTCGCGGCATACTTCGACCGCACGGATGCGGCGCTTCTTGCGGACGTGGCGGCTACTGCAGCGAGCGGTCGGTCGCACTTCAGCGAGCGCCTGGCCGTCACGGCGAGCTCCGCGGAGGAAGCCCGCGATCGGCTGCGCGCAGCAGCGGCCGGCGAGATCGTCGCGGGCGTTGCGCGCGGTCGGGCGGGCGGCAACGTATCGCCCGACATCGTGTTCATGTTTACGGGGCAGGGGGCACAGTATCCCGGCATGGCCCGGGAACTCTACGAGACGCAGCCAACCTTCCGTCGGACGGTCGATCGCTGCGCCGCCATCGTGGATCAGCATCTCGACCGGCCACTCCTGAGCGTGCTCTTTGCCGACCAGGGTGCCGAGCCGCTAGTCGATCAGACCACTTATACGCAGCCGGCCCTGTTCGTGATCGAGTATGCGCTGGCCGAGCTGTGGCGCTCCTGGGGTGCCGAACCCGCGGTGGTGCTGGGCCACAGCGTGGGCGAATACGTCGCCGCGTGTGTGGCGGGCGTGTTCAGCCTCGAGGATGCGCTGCAGTTGATCGCGGTACGGGGCCGCCTGATGGGTGCGTTGCCGCGTAACGGAGGAATGGCCGCAGTGTTCGCCGCCGAAGCCGACGTGGCGCGGGTGCTGGCCGAGATCGGCGGACCGATTGCGATTGCGGGTGTGAACGGTCCGACCAACGTGGTCATCTCGGGGCGGAACGATCTCGTCGATCGCGCCGTCCAGCAATTTGCGGCGGCTGGCGTCGAGACGCAGCGGCTCAACGTGTCGCATGCCTTCCATTCGCCGCTCATGGACCCGATCCTCGATGAGTTCGAGAGCGTCGCCCAGAAGGTTCGGTTTGCCAGCCCGCAGATCGGCCTCGTGTCCAATGTGACGGGCCGCATGGCGGGTCCCGAGATCCTGACCGCGCGGTACTGGCGCGAACATCTGCGCGCCGCTGTCCGCTTTGCCGACTCGATTGCGACGCTGGATCAGGACGGCTACCGGCTGTTCCTCGAGGTCGGGCCCCATCCGACGCTCACCGGCATGGCGCGGCGGTGCCTGCCTGAAGGCCGGGCAACCTGGCTTGCCTCGCTCCGCAAGGGCCGCTCCGACTGGAGCGCGATGCTGGAGAATCTGGGTCAGCTCTACGTCAACGGCCTCAAGGTCGACTGGGCGGGCTTCGAGCGCGACTACGCCTCGGCGCGCCGCCGCGTGGTGCTGCCCACCTATCCGTTCCAGCGCGAGCGGTACTGGCTGGAGCTCGAGTCGTCACACCGGCAGGCGCTCGCGCCCACTGCAAGCGGCCACCCCCTGCTCGGCGGCAAGGTGCTGAGCCCGCTCGACATCTTCGAGACGTCCATCGGGCTCGCGGAATTTCCATTTCTGGCGGACCATCGCATCGCTGGTCTGACGCTGTTTCCGGGCACCGGGTATCTCGAGCTGGCACGCGCCGCCGCAGCGGAAGTGCGCGGCGGCGACGTGACCCTCGAGCAGGTCACCATCCAGGAGGCCATGGAGGTGCCGGATAGCGGGACGGTGACCGTCCAGGTCATCCTGGCGCCGACGGGCCAGGCCCACACCTTCCAGATCTTCAGCTCGACAGGTGACGATCCCAAGGCGCCGGTGTGGAAGCTCCACGCCTCGGGAACCGTGGCCGCGGCGGCGGACGCCCCCAGTGAACCGTACCCGCTCGACGCGATCCGAAGCCGGACGCGCGACACAGTCGATTTGCCGACCTACTACGAGAAGCTCGCCGCGGTTGGTGCGGAGTACGGGCCGGTGTTTCGTGGTATCACCGAGATTCATCGCGGCGTCGGCGAGGTGGTGGGCCGAGTCGTGCTTCCGGGCGCAGCGGCCCCGGGACGCTACGGACTGCATCCGGCGCTGCTCGATGCTTGCTTCCAGCTGACCGGCGCGGCGCTGCCCGATGCCGAGGGCGAGGCTTCAGACCGTGACGTCTACGTCCCGGTGGGTATCGGCGCGGTCGAGATGTTCCGTCCGGGCGCGAGCGACATCTGGTGTCACGTGACCCTGACCTCCGACGGACAGTCGGGTGACAGCGTGGCTGCCGATCTCGTCCTGGTTGATGCGGAGGGGCACATGGTGGCACGGGTCGCCAGTTTGACGCTCCGCCGCGTGTCGCGCCAGACGCTCGAACGTCTCTTCCGAAAGCGGGCGCCGGGCGACGGCGTCTTCGAGGTGGCCTGGCGGCAGGTGCCGAGCTCGTCCGCAGCAACCGCCGCGGCGCGCTGGCTCATCGTCGGCGAGGGCCGCGGGGTAGCAGATCGCCTGGCCGAACGGCTGCGTGCCGACGGTCATCGGGTCGATCTCGCCCGCGACGGCGCCGCATGGTCGCACCAGGGCGAGACCTGGCAGCTCGATCTGACGGATCGGGCCCAGGTCGACCGCCTGATGGCTGCCCTCGGCACGGCCGGCGACAGTCCGTTGCATGGGATCGTCTACCTTGCCGCGCTCGACGGCCCGCCGGACGCGTTCGAGGTTGCCCGGCAGCCCGATCGAGCTACCCTCGGCGCGCTCCATCTGGCCAACGCCTCGGCCGAAACCGGGGCGCGGCTCTGGCTCGTCACGGCGGGCGGCCAGCCGGTGGACGGCTCCATCTCTGACCCCGCCCAGGCGCCGCTCTGGGGGCTGGGCGCGGTGGTAGCGGCCGAGTATCCGTCGATGATGCTGGTGCGCCTCGATCTCGCCCCCGACCCGGCGGCCCATCTCGACGCGCTGCTCGATGCGCTGCTGCGACCCGATGACGAAACCCAGGTTGCCTATCGCGGTGGTCATCGTTTCGTCGCGCGGCTGGTGCCAGCACAGGTCGTCAGTCCCGTTGCCGAGCAACCGATCCGGCTGGAGATCCCGACCCGGGGCCAGCTCGACTATCTCGCGCTCCAGCCGATGCGTCGCACCCCTCCGGGGCCCGGAGAGGTGGAGATCCGCGTGCATGCCACCGGCCTCAATTTCCGTGACGTCTTGAATGCCCTGGGCATGTACCCCGGCGATCCCGGTCCCTTGGGCAACGAGTGTGCCGGCGTGGTTAGCGCCGTTGGCGCGGGCGTCGAGGATCTGGCCGTGGGCGACGAAGTCATCACCATGGTGGATCAGAGTTTTGCCACCTATGTGCTCGCGCCGGCCGTCCTCACGGTGCGGAAGCCGGCCAATCTGACGTTCGCCGAGGCGGCCACGATCCCGGTCACCTTCCTCACGGCCGATTATGCCCTCAACCACCTGGGTCGGATGAAGGCGGGCGACCGGGTGTTGATCCACGCGGCCACCGGCGGCGTCGGCATGGCTGCCATTCAGCTCGCCAAGCGGGCGGGTGCCGAGATCTTCGGAACCGCCGGCAACCCGACCAAGCGGGCAGTGGCGAAGCAGCTCGGCGCGCATCACGTGAGCGATTCGCGCTCCCTCTCCTTCGTGGATGACGTGCGCGCTGCCACCAACGGAGAGGGCGTCGACATCGCGCTCAACTCGCTGGCCGGCGAATTCATCCCCAAGACGCTCGAACTGTTGCGTCCGGGCGGTCGCTTCATCGAAATCGGCAAGACGGACGCGTGGAACCAGGCAGTCGTCGACGCGCAGTATACCGGGCTCGAATACTACCTGCTGTACCTGGGTGAAATCGCCGCGGCCGATCCGGCTCTGATCCGGCGGATGTTCCTCGACCTCCTGGCGGATTTCGAGCGTGGCGCGCTGACGCCGCTGCCGAACCATCTCTTCCCGTTGGAGCAATCGGTCGAGGCGTTCCGCTTCATGGCGCAAGCCAAGCACATGGGCAAGGTCGTCATCACGCAGCGGCATGGCCCCACCGTGCGGCCCGACGGCAGCTACCTGGTTACGGGTGGTGTGGGCGGCTTGGGCCTCGCGGTGGCCGGGTGGCTGGTGGCGCAGGGCGCGCGCGACCTGATTCTCACGGCTCGCCGGCCCCCGACCGATGCGGCTCGTGCGGCCGTGGCGGAGCTCGAGGCAGCCGGTGCGCGCGTCACCGTAACTCAGGGTGACGTGGCGGAACGGGACGACGTGGTCCGCATCCTCGAGGCCGCACGCCGCGACCACGCCCCGCTTCGCGGCATCATTCACGCCGCGGGTATCGTCGAGGACCGGATGCTGCCGGACCAGGACGTCGAGAGTTTCCGGCGCGTGATGGCGCCCAAGGTGGCGGGCAGCTGGCATCTGCACCAGCTCACCGAGCGCGTCCCGCTCGACTTCTTCGTGATGTTCTCCTCGGGGGCCGCTTTGCTGGGCTCACCGGGGCAGGGCAACTACGCCGCCGCCAATCTGTTCCTCGACATGCTGGCCCACCATCGCCAGGCCAAGGGGCTTCCCGCGCTCAGCATCAACTGGGGCAGCTGGTCCGAGGTGGGCATGGCCGCCAGCGTCAGCCAACAGCACCGCCGCCGCTGGGCCGCGCTCGGCCTCGAGATGATCACGCCGGAGGACGGCGTCCGCGCCCTGGGCGAGGTCATGGCCGGCGCCGTCTCGCCTCGTGTGGCCGTGCTGCCGCTTCGGCTGTCAAAGCTCACGGATGCGGCGGGTCCGTTCTTCCGGGAGCTGCTGGCTACGGTCACGACCACGGGTTCCGTTGCGGAGCCGGCGGTCGACATGCGGGCCGTTCTCGCCGCCGCGGCGCCCGATGACCGGCGTGGGCTGATCGTCGAGTTCCTTCAGGGCCAGCTGATTCGCGTGCTGGCGCTGAGTTCGTCATATCGGGTCGACCCCGACCGCTCCATCATGGACATGGGGCTCGACTCGCTGATGGCGATGGAACTCCGCAACCGACTCGAAGCCAATTTCCAGGTGACGGTTGCGGTGGCTGATCTGCTGCTCGGGCCGAGCACCAATGAACTCGCCTCCACCATCGAGGCGCAGCTCGCGCTCACAGCGGACGGTGCGGGTGCGGAGAACGCGGCACTACTCGAGAGCATCGATACGCTGTCGGAAGAAGACCTCGACGCTCAGCTGAGCAAGTTGCTGGCCGAGCGCGGCGGCGCGAGCAGCCCATGAGGCTGAACCGCTCGGCGCTGCTGCTGGCTGGGTTCTCGTTCTTCTGGTCGATCGCGGAGACCGTCGTGCCGGCAAGCGGCGTCTCGCTCTACCAGATCGTCTGGAGCCGGTACGCCGTCCATCTGGCCGTGCTGTTGCTGCTGTTCGCACCGCGCCGCGGTGTCACGGCGCTGGTACGCACCCCTCGGCCCGGCTGGCAGATCCTGCGCTCGCTCCTGATGCTCGGCATGCCCCTCTGCTTCATCTTCGGCGTGCGGATGCTGCGCCCCGGCAACATGCTGGGCGTCTTCTGGATCGCGCCGCTCATGATCATCGCGCTCGCTGCGCTCAGCCGCGCCTCCTTCGGCGGTGTACGGACGCTGGTCGCGGCGGGAACGGGGCTTCTGGGCGTCTGGCTCGTGCTGCGTCCCGACTCGGACGCACTGACCCTTCCCGCGCTGCTCCCGATCGGCATGGCGTTGTGCTTTGCGCTGTACATTCACATGACGGCGCAGATGCGCGACGAGGCCATCCTGCCCAAACTGGTGCACACGGCGCTCTGGGTCTTCCTCGCGCTCAGCTTGCTGATGCCGGCCGTATGGAGGACGCCGAGTCTCGCCGGCGTCGGTTCGCTGGTCGCGATCGGGAGCATCGGACTGTTCGGCCTCTACCTGCTCGACCGGGCGGTCGATACGGACCGCTGGGCGGCGCTGGCGCCCGTGCTCTATCTCCAGGTCGTGTACGAGGTGCTGTTCCGCTGGGGGCTCCGCGACATGGCACCGAGTCGCTTGGGGCTTATCGGGATGGGGTTGATCGTCTTGGCCGTCTTGCCGGCGTTCTTCGGGCGGGAGGAGCGCGGCAGCCGCGAGGAAGCGGCTCCCGTCCGAGCTGCTTAGCTTGCGCCGCTGCCCTTGATCACCTTCCCGGCATGCATCACCCAGCTGACCCGCTCGGTGGCCGTAATGTCCTCGAGCGGGTTACCCGGCACCGCAATCAGGTCGGCCAGGCGCCCCGCCTCGATTACGCCCCGATCAGTCTTGCCGAGCGCGTCGGCCGCGTGGACCGTCGCGCTGCGCAGGGCATCGATCGATGAAAGCCCGTATTTGACATAGAGCGCCAGCTCCCTGGCGTTCTCCCCGTGCGGATAGACCCCCGCGTCCGTGCCAAACCCGATCTTTACTCCGGAAGCGATCGCCTTCCGAAGGCTGGCCTGCGCGATCGGCAGAATCGCCTCCGCCTTCCGCCGGACCTGCGCCGGCAGCACCGCCAGGTTGATTCGACCAACGAGATAGGTCGTGGGGACGAGATAGGTGCCGTGCTGCTTCATCAGGGCGATGGCCTCATCATCGAGCTCGGAACCATGCTCGATCGAGGTGACGCCCGCGCGGACGGCCGCTTTGATACCGGCGTTGCCATGCGCATGGGCCGCTACCCGCACCCCGTGCCGGGCGGCCTCGTCCACCATGGCCTTGAGTTCTTCGTAGGTATACTGTTGCGCGCCAACCGGTCCTTCGAGCGACAACACGCCGGCGGTCGCGCAGGTCTTGATGACCTGGGCGCCGTGCTTGATCTGATAGCGAACCGCCCGGACCACATCCCACGGGCCGTCGGCAACACCGTCCTCGATGCGCTGCTCGAGCACCCCGGGCGCGAAGCCGGTCAGATCGCAGTGCCCGCCGGTAATGCCGAGCGGGTTGCGCGACGGAATCACATGGGGGCCCGTGATGATCCCTTTCTCGATCGCGTGTCCGAGTGCGACGGTGTTGTCGCCGCCAAAATCGCGAACCGTTGTAACACCGGCATGGATGGTTCGGAGGGCATACTGGACCGTGTTGAACGCCTCCGCGGCCGGAGTGGTCGTGGCTGCCGCCGTAAAGGAACTCGCGCCGATTTCCATCGACAGGTGGGTGTGCAGGTCGATCAAGCCAGGCAGCAGCGTGACATCGCCCAGGTCGATGGTGCGCGCGCCCCGGGGTGCCGCGGCCGGGTTGACGGCGGTGATCCTGTCGCCCTCGACCACCAGGACGGGGTTGCGCAGCAGCTGACCGCTGACCACGTCGACCATCCGGGCGGCCCGGACCACGATCGGGGTAGCAGGTTGCTGGGCGCTGAGCGGCTGACCGCCGCCTGCTGCGCTGGTAACGACGACGACCGACAGGGCGACTGCGAACAGACGCATGGATTCCTCCGAAGGGGCGATCGATCTGGGACTGCAGGGTAGCAAGAAACGCGGGGGGCCAGTGGCCCCCCGCGGGAGTAGTTCAGCTCAGGGCTTCTCCGACGATCCGTTCCTGCTCGATCGTATGAGCGTAGGTATAGCCCTCGGCCGGGCTGGCCCGATCCGGCCGACCAACATATCGAAGCGTCATCCGTTCGGGCAGTAGCCTGCGCAGCCGGGGCTCGACGAAGGTCCAGGCCCCCATGTTGCGCGGCTCTTCCTGGCACCAGACCAGTTCGGTCGCGCTGGGATAGGAGGCCAGTACCTCGCTGATCTCCGGTTCCGGGAAGGTGTAGAGCTGTTCCAGCCGAACCAGCGCCGGACGCGCGCCCCCCGCCTTCTCCGCCGCCGTCAGCAGATCGTAGTAGACCTTGCCAGAGCACAGCACCACACGCGAGACCGCCTCGGCCTGCTGCTGTGCGGTTGGATCGTTGAGGACCGGGTGGAACCTGCCCTCCGCGAGGTCACGCAACGTCGACGACGCCTGAGGCAGACGCAGCAGGCTCTTGGGCGTAAAGATCACCATCGGCCGCTGCCGATTGCGGCGGGCCTGCTGGCGCAGTGCGTGGAAGTACTGCGCCGACGTGGTGCAGTTGCGGAGCCGGATATTGCCCTCGGCCGCCAGCTGGAGGAAGCGCTCCATCCGGGCGCTCGAGTGCTCGGGGCCCTGGCCTTCGTATCCGTGCGGCAACAACAGCGTCAGCCGCGAGGTGACACCCCACTTCGACAGGCCTGCCGCCATGAACTGATCGACAATGACCTGGGCGCCGTTGATGAAGTCGCCAAATTGGGCTTCCCACACCACCAGCGACTCGCGGGCCGCGATGCTGTAGCCGTACTCGAAGCCCAGCGTCGCCAGCTCCGAAAGGGGGCTGTTATGGACCTCGAAGGAGGCCATCGCGCCCGGCAACCGCTGCATCGGACAGGTCCTGGCGCCGTTGACGGCATCGTGCAACACGAGATGGCGATGGCTGAAGGTGCCGCGCTCGGTATCCTGACCGGTCAGCCGAATCGGCACTCCCTCACTAACCAGCGACGCGAAGGCCAGCGCCTCAGCGTGGCCCCAGTCGATGCCGCCATCGGCGCCCATAGTGGTGCGACGACGCTCGAGCTGCCGGACCAGCTTCGGGTGCACCGTGAAACCTTCAGGATAGCTGAGCAGCTGGTCGTTGAGCGCAATCAACGTATCCGCAGCCACCGCAGTCACCGGTTCCTCACGGGTGATCTTGGCGGGCGCCGGCTCGGTCGGCGCGGGCTGGGCCTGCGAGGCTTTGAATCCCTGCTGCAGGTCGACCAGGTGCTGGTATGAGGCCTCGTAACGCCGCTCGGCGTCGTCGGCGGAGATGGTGCCGTCGCTCACCAGCTGTGAGGCATACCGGGCCCGAGCGGTCGGATGATTCTTGATCCGCTCGTACATGGTCGGCTGGGTGTAACCTGGCTCGTCACCCTCGTTGTGCCCATGCCGGCGATAGCCGACCAGGTCGATCACGACATCCTCGCGGAAGCGTTCCCGATACATCATGGCGAGACGCACGGCAGCCAGGCAGGCCTCCGCATCGTCGGCGTTGACGTGGATGATCGGAATGTCGAAGCCCTTGGCCAGATCGCTGGCGTGCTGGGTCGACCGCGAATCGAGCGCGTCGGTGGTAAAGCCGACCTGGTTGTTCGCGATGATGTGAATGGTACCACCCGTCGCATAGCCGCGCAGCACGCCGAGATTGAGCGTCTCCTGCACCACGCCTTGTCCGGCAAAGGCGGCGTCGCCATGAATCACGACCGGCAATGCGGCCGTCGGGTCATGATAGCCGGCACCGCTCTTTCGCTGCGTCTGCTTGGCGCGGGCCTGGCCGTCGACCACCGGACCGACGAACTCGAGGTGGCTCGGATTGTGAGCCAGCGAGACGGCAATCGACCGTCCCGTTTTGGTGACGAACGCGCCCTCGGCACCATGATGGTACTTGACGTCGCCAGTCCCGATGTCCTCGCCTTCCTTGCCGGGCTTCTGGCCTTCGAACTGCGCGAAGACCGTGACATAGGGACGACCCAGCGTGTGCACCAGCACGTTGAGGCGGCCGCGATGGGCCATGCCGAGCCCAACGTCCCGCGCCCCCTGCTCGGCCGCCATCTCGATGACGGTGTCGAGCATCGGGACCAGCAGGTCGACACCCTCGATCGAGAACCGCTTCTGGCCAAGGTAGGCTTTGTGCAGGAAGCGCTCGAAAGTCTCGACCTGAATCAGGCGATCGAGCAGGGCCAGCTTGGCGTCCCGGTCGAGTGGGGTCCGGTGGGAGCCCGATTCGATCTGCTGCCGGAGCCAGACCCGCTGGTCGTGGCTCGCCAGGTGCTCCACCTCATAGGCAAGGGTACCGCAGTAGGTCGCGTGCAGATTCGGCAGCGCCTCCGCCAGCGTCGCGCCAGGTACGGCGGTGCGAAGTATGCTCGACGGGATCCGTGCCATCCGCGCTTCATCGAGTCCGAGCGAGGTCGGATCCATCGCCGAATCGCCGATGGGAGTGCCGCTCAGTGGGTCGAGCCGAGCCGCCAGATGACCGTGAGTCCGGAAGCCCTTTAGCAGGCTCATGGCGGCGGACACTGCTTCCAGGTCGTCCAGGGTCGCGGCAGCACCATAAGCAGCGCTCGGCCGCCCGGTGCGAGCCACCGGTGAAGGTGGTGCCGAGGTTGCGGATTCGACGACCGGGACCGCGCCGAGCTGCACACCGAGCGATGCGGCCACGGCCTGGTAGAAGCCGTCGTTGCCCTGCAGCAGCTGCTCCATCGTGCGCAGGAACTCGCCGGACTCGGCGCCCTGGATGATGCGATGGTCGTAGGTGCTGGTGATCATCATCACCTTCGACACGCCCAGCGCCTTGATTGCCTCGGCCGAGAGGTTGCTGTACTCGGGCGGGTACCCGATGGCGCCGACCGCAATGATGCTGCCCTGGCCCGCCATCAGTCGCGGCACCGAGGCCACCGTCCCGATACCGCCGGGGTTGGTGAGCGACATCGTCGCGCCGGCGAAGTCGTCCGGCATCAGCTTGCTGGTGCGTGCCTTTTCGACCAGCGCTTCGTAGGCCGAGTGGAAGCCGGCAAAGTCGGCCTGCTCGGCATGTTTGATGACCGGCACCACCAGTCCGCGGCTGCCGTCCTTTCGCTGCGCATCGACCGCGATGCCCAGGTTGACCCCGGCCGGATCGATCCGATGCGGCGCGCCATCGACCGAAGCGAAGGTATGGGTCATCACCGGATGCGTCGCTGCCGCCCGCACCAGGGCATACCCGATCAGATGCGTGAAGGAGATCTTGATATCGCGGCCGGCCGCCTTGAGCTCGTTATTCAGGGCCGTCCGGTTCTGCTCCAGGGCACGCACCGAAATTTCCCGGAACGTCGTCGCCGTCGGAACCGTGAGGCTCTCGTTCATGTTGGCGACGAGGCGGGCCGCCGGGCCTTTGATGATTTGGGCGTTGTTCGGGGCCGTCGACTGCGCAGCAGGAGCGTCGGATGCGGGCTTGGCTCCATTGACGGCGGCGACGGGCGGCTGCTCACCGACGCGCCCGTTTTCGAAAAGAACCCGCCACTCGGGCGCTACGCCCGCCGGGTTCTTGAGGTACTCCTCGTAGATCGCCTGCGCGAAGCCGGCGTTTGCAGTCTCGAATACGTTAGGGTCGACGAACCGTTCGGCCATGATGTCGTGATCTCTCATCCCCGAAAAACGGGGTCTCCTCCAGCGTCAGGACCGGGGTGCCCCCCGATTCCGCGTCACTCCCGCGATCAGCGGGCCTCGGACCTCGCGGACGTGGCAACGCCGCGAGGTGTGCGTGTCGCACCCCCGCCCATGCAGGGACCGGTCGTAATGACGTTGAATAATAACCTGCGTCGGCCAGGAATGTCGTGACAGCGATCACTCCGGATTCCGAGCGGTCCGGTCGATCAGTCTGGGCCTGGCTCGGCTGGCGCTCGCGATCACGGTGCCGCCGAGCCGGATGCATACTCCCCGCCGTGTTCGGTGCCACGGGGAATCGCACGAGCGAGCTGCAGATAACGCTGAATCTCCTCCTGTCGTCGCGTCTCGTCCCACCCCAGTTCGAGCCCCATCAGCGTGGCAACCGGCTCGGCCGCTCCTGCTCCAGCATCGGGTGTCTCCGAGCCGATCGACAGGCGCCGGAAGAGCACGTCATCGAGGCGGCGGGCGAACTCCCGGCGGACCGCATGGACGACCTGGGCACCGATGGCGCCGTGTGGCGGGTGGACCGGTGCGGCAAGCTCGGGCCGCTCCCGGACCAGGTCGGTGATCAGCGGCAGGTCGGAGCCATACTGGCCGATCAGATGCGCCACGGTCGGTTCCGTGAGCCCGAGGGAGGCGCCTTCGGCTCGGTACGCCTCCGCGCGGTAGGCAGAGCCCCCCGGGAGGGTCTCCCTGGCGCTTCGAGTTTTCATCGGGTCGGTCGGCACGATCCGCCCAGTGCCGAGCTGCGGAGCAACAGTCTCGACCAGGTCGATGGCCATCCGGCGATAGGTGGTGAGCTTGCCCCCGGTAATGGTGACCAGGCCGCGTGAACCACTTTCGATCAGATGCTCTCGGGAACGCGCGGAGGGGGAAAGTTGGTCCGATCGGATCAAAGGCCTGAGCCCGGCCCAAGAGAGGGAGATGTCTTCGAGGCCGAGCCGCGCACCCGGAAACAGTGCATTGGCCGATCGAAGCAAGTACAGCATGTCGGTTTCGGTGGCGACCGTATCGTCCGGATGCTCGGTCGAATCGGTGTCTGTCGTGCCGATATAGGACCGGTCGCCCCACGGCAGCACGAACATCACCCGGCCATCGACCGGGCTCAGAAACGTGATGGCATGGTGATGACCGATCCGGGACCGCGGAACCATCACATGCGCGCCCCGGCTGGCACGCAGCAGCGCGGGTTGCGTCGGGTCCTCAAGGTGGCGGAGGTGATCGGTCCAGGGTCCGGTGGCGTTGACGGTCACGGTCGCGCGGACGGTGCCCTGGGCACCCGTCAGCTGGTCTTCGATGATCGCCCCGGCAACCCGCCCCTGGTCGAACTCCAGGGCGGTAACACAGGTGTAGTTGGCGACGAGAGCCCCGTGTTGGGCCGCTGACTGCAGGGTGGCAAGGGTCAGCCGGGCATCATCGCACTGGGCATCCCAGTACAGGGCCCCTCCCCGGAGCCCCCGCTCACGCAGCAATGGCTCCTGGTCGAGCACCGCTCGCTTGCTCAAGGCCCGATGCCGGCGCACATTTCCGCCCAGCGCCAGGATGTCATAGACTGTCAGGCCGAGCTCGAGCTTCCACCGGGGCACCCGGTCGGTGTCGAAGTTGGGAAACAGGAAGCCCAGGGGTCGGACCAGGTGGGGGGCGATTCGGAGCAGAACCCCGCGTTCGGTGAGCGATTCTCGAACCAGGGACCACTGCCGGTGCTCGAGGTACCGAAGCCCGCCGTGGATCAGGCGGCTCGATCGGGAACTCGTTCCGGCGGCAATGTCGCCCCGCTCGACCACTGCCACCGAAAGCCCGCGAAGCGCTGCCTCGCGGGCAATGCCGGCGCCCGTCGCGCCGCCGCCCACGACCAACAGGTCGAATCGGCGAGCCGAGAGATCCCAGATCGTTGCACGAGCGGAAGGGTTCATCCTCTGTCCATCGACTCAAGCACCTCTGTGCTCGGTTTTGAGCAGCGTCCGAGCTTTTGGTTCACGGCAAATGCCGGACTGTTTCGACCTGGTGTCCGGGTTCTGGACCTCGCCTCAGGTCCGGGTCGTCACGCCTTGGCTGCGGCCGCCCTCGGCGCCACTGTGGTTGCCGTCGATCGTGATGCGGGCCGACTTGCGGAGGGCCGGGCCGAATCCGAACGGCGGAAGCTGATCGTCGAGTGGGTTCAGGCGGACCTCGAGGGCCCATGGCCTGACCTGGGCCAATTCGATGTTGTGCTGGTGTTCAACTACCTCGATCGGGCCCGGATGCCTGCCGTGGCCCGATTGCTCAAGCCCGGCGGCTATCTTCTCTTCGAAACCTTCCTCGAGGTGCAGCGTCAGCTCGGCTGGGGGCCGACCAGCGATGCCCACCTGCTCAAATATGGCGAGGCTGCGGCGCTCATCGCCCCGCTGACCCTGGTGCACGGGCGCGAAGTGTTCGAGCCCGCCGACAACGCGCAGTGGGCGGCGGTGTCGAGTATTCTCGCCCAGCGAACAAAGTAACCATGGCAGCGCGCGAAGCGGTGATCGTTGCCGGGGTCAGGACCCCCTTCGCCCGCGCCGGGACTCAGCTGCGCGATGCCAGCGGCGTCGCAATGGCGCGGCACGCCGCCCGGGAGCTGATCTACCGGAGCGGGGTCGACGGCCGCGACGTGGACGAAGTCATCTTCGGCCAGGTGGTGCAGAGCGTGCTGGCGCCCAACGTCGCGCGTGAGGTCAGCCTGCTTCCGCAGCTGCCGCGAACCATTCCGGCCTATTCTCTCAATCGGGCCTGTGCCTCATCGGCGCAAGCCATTGCGTCGGCTCATGACCAAATCGTTCTCGGTCATGCGGATGCAGTCATTGCCGGTGGCGTCGAGTCGCTCTCGGACGTGCCGATTCTCCACTCGAAGCGCATGAGCCGCCTACTGGTCGACGCCAGCAAAGCCAAGACCCTGGGGGCCCGGCTCGGCACCTTCGCCAAGGTCCGACCGCGGGACTTGGTACCGGTATCTCCGGCCATTGCCGAGCCGTCGACCGGCGAGTCGATGGGGCAATCGGCCGAGAAGATGGCCAAGGAAAACGGGATTTCGCGGGCCGACCAGGATGCCCTGGCGCTGATGAGTCACCAGCGCGCCGCCGCCGCAACGGCCGATGGGCGGCTTGCCGCGGAGATCGCCCCGTGGTTTGGTGGCAAAGGGATGGACGAGGTCGTGACGAGCGACAACGGGATCCGAGCCGACGCCAGTCTGGAAGCGCTTGCTGCGCTCAAGCCGGTCTTCGATCGGCGCTATGGCTCGGTCACCGCGGGCAACGCCTCCCCGCTCACGGACGGAGCCGCAGCCGTGCTGGTAATGGAGCGGGCCAAGGCGCTGGCCCTCGGGTACCGCTCGCTGGTGTCGATCCGGAGTTATGCGGTTGCAGCGGTCGATCCGGGCTGGCAACTCTTGATGGGACCGCTCTTTGCGGTGCCGACGGCGCTCGATCGGGCCGGATTGTCCCTGGCGGATATGGGCCTGGTCGAGATCCACGAGGCGTTTGCCGCGCAGGTATTGTCCAACGTGCGCGCCTGGGGTTCGAAGGCCTGGGCCGAACGGGCCGGTCGGTCGGCGCCGGTGGGGGACGTCGACTGGGACCGAACCAACGTGATGGGCGGCTCGATTGCCATCGGCCATCCCTTCGGAGCAACCGGGGCCAGGATCGCGACCTCCCTGGCAAACGAGATGGTCCGCCGGGATGTTCAGTTCGGCCTGATTTCGATTTGTGCGCAGGGCGGGATGGGGTTTGCCATGGTGCTGGAGCGGAGGTAGCGAATGGCGATTCTCACCACGACTCTGGCAGAGCACAGCGTCGCCGTCGTGACCCTCGACGTGCCCGGCGAGCCGGTCAACACCTTCAATCTCTCGCACACCGACGAGCTCTGGGGCGCTCTGGAACGACTCGGCCAGGACTCCTCTGTTCGCGCCGTCGTGATCCGTTCGGGCAAGCCCGACAGCTTCATTGCCGGTGCGGACATCAACCAGTTCGTGGCCTTTTCGTCCGCCGCAGACGCCGAGGCAGCCAGCCGGGCAGGCCACGCCTTCCTCGACAAGGTGGAGCGATTTCCCAAGCCGATCGTCACCGCCATTCACGGTGCCTGCCTGGGCCTCGGTCTCGAACTGGCGCTCGCCACCAGCTATCGTATCGCCACCGATCATCCCAAGACTCAGCTTGGCTTGCCTGAGGTGCAGCTGGGCATACTCCCCGGCAGCGGCGGCTCGAATCGCCTGCCGAAGTTGATCGGCGTCCGGGCGGCTCTGGACATCATCCTGGCGGGCAAGAGCGAGCGTGCGCCCAAAGCGCTCCGCCTGGGGTTGATCGACGAGCTGGTGCCCGAAAGTATCCTGCTCGACACGGCGGTCGCGGCTGCGGATCGCCTGGCGCGCGGCACTCGACCGAAGCGGGTACCGGGAGGGAAAGGACTGGCAGCCGCGATTCTCGACCGAACCGCGCTGGGACGGCGGCTGGTGTATCGAACCGCGCGGAAGCAGGTGATGTCGCGGACCAAAGGGCATTATCCGGCTCCGCTGGCAGCCCTCGATGTCGTCAGAGCTGCCGTGGAGCAGGGGCCGAGCGTCGGGTATCCGCTCGAGGCCCGGGAGTTCGGCCGGCTGGCGGTCACGCCGGTGTCGCGCGAGTTGGTGCGCATCTTCTTTGCAACGACGGCCCTCAAAAAGGACGACGGCGTTCCGCCCGGTTCCGCGTCGCCGCGGGAGGTTCGCCGATTGGGTGTGATCGGTTCGGGCTTTATGGGGGCCGGCATTGCCGGCACGGCCATCGTCACTGCCAAGGTCGACGTTCGACTCAAGGACGCAGAGCTGGCCCGGGTCGGCAAAGGAATCAGCGCGGCGCTCGGTATCCCGCGCCGTCAGCTCGAACGAAAGCGGATTTCCCGGTATGAGTTCGAGCGTCTCGCCGCGCTCGTCTCGGGCGGGGTCGACAATCGCGGCTTCGAGGCGTGTGACCTGGTCATCGAGGCCGTCTTCGAGGACCTGAACGTCAAACGAGCGGTCCTGGCCGACCTCGAACCGGTGCTGCCGCGGCACGCGATCTTCGCCAGCAACACGTCGACCATTCCGATTGCTCGAATTGCGGAACACGCCGAGCGGCCCGAGAACGTGGTGGGGATGCATTTCTTCTCGCCGGTCGATCGCATGCCGCTGCTTGAGGTCATCCCGACCGAGCGCACCAGCCCGGAGACGATTGCCACGGCAGTTCGCTTCGGCAAGAAGATGGGCAAGACGGTCATCGTGGTCGCCGATACCCCGGGATTCTGGGTCAACCGGATTCTGTCACCCTACTTCGTCGAAGCTGGGCACCTGGTGATGGAAGGCGTTCCGGTCGAGACGATCGATCGGATCATGGTGCAGTACGGATTCCCGGTCGGGCCGGTGGCTCTGCTCGATGAGGTCGGTATCGACGTAGCTGCCAAGGGCGGGGTCGTGATGCGCGAGGCATTCGGTGATCGGCTCGCGCCGGCTGCTGCCATCGGACGGATGGTCGATGCCAAGCGCCTGGGTCGCAAGGCAGGCAAGGGCTTCTATCGTTATGACGACGGCAAGAAATCCGATCCCGACAGCGAGATGTACCGGTTGCTGGGCGTCACACCACTCGCCTCGGTCGACGAAGAGGAGATCCGACGCCGTCTGGTGTATCCCCTGCTCAACGAGGCCGGGCGTGCCTTCGGTGAGGGCGTGGTGCGCTCGCCCCGCGACGGCGACATCGGCGCCATCTTCGGGATCGGTTACCCGCCGTTTCTCGGTGGCCCGCTCCGCACCATCGATGCGATCGGTCCTGCTCAGGTTGTCGAGACCCTCGAAGGGCTCGCCTCGCGGCACGGGCCCCGCTTCACGCCAGCCGACACGCTGGTCGCACTCGCGCGCGCCGGCGCCCGGTACTATCCCGACTGACTGATCGTGCTCGGGCCGCTCAATCGGGCATGGTGCGCGGCTGCCTGAGATCGACGCTGAATTCCCAGTTTCTCGAAGATGCGGTGCAGGTAGTTCTTCACGGTTTTCGGTGACAGGTCGAGCGCGGCGGCGATCTCGTTGTTGGTCATGCCGGCAGCAACCAAAGCGACGATCTGCTGCTGCTTGTCACTCAAAGGGGGCGCCTCGAGGGCCGTGCCGGCCGGCACGTTCTGCATCACCCATTCCAGCATATTGCTTCGCAACCCTGCGTCGAGCAGCCGCTCGCCGCCAGCTACCCGTTTGATCGAGTCGATCAGGGAGGGCACATCGACTTCCTTGAGCAGATATCCGTGTGCACCGATCACGATTGCCGCGCGGACCAGCTCGTCGTCCGCAAACGCGCTCAGGAAGACGACCCGGGTGTCCGGCAGCAGTTCCAGAATCCGCCGGCCGGCCTCGATGCCGCCTTCATCGGGCAGGCGGACATCCAGTAGCGCGACGTCAGGCTCCAGGGCCTGAGCCTGTGCAACGGCCTCGTACGACGTCGCCCCCATCCCGACGATCTCGATACCGGGGTCCTGGCCCAGAACGGCGGCAAGCCCGACGCGAACCACCTCGCTGTCGTCGACCAGCAGGACACGAATCCTCACGTCGCGGCTCCTTGAATCGGAAGATCGAGTCGTACCCGAGTTCCTTCTCCCGGTGCAGACATGAGGGTCAGTCTGGCGCCCATCTGCGCTGCCCGTCGCGTCATGCTGAGGAGTCCGAAGCCCTGGGCCGATCGCTCGGGCGAAATGCCCTGTCCGTCGTCCTCGATCTCGAGGCACAAACCGTCGTGATCGTCGAACAGACGCACCGCGACGCGGCTTGCATTGGAGTGTCGCATCGCGTTGCTGACCGCTTCCCGCGCAAAGTAGACGATCTCGCGGCGGTGCTGTTCGGGGATCCGGTCGGCCACCTGCGGAGGAATGTCGATGCTGAGGCCGGGGCCATCGACCTGCTCGAGTCCCCGCAGCACGCCAGCGAGCGTATCCTTCCATTGGAGGCCCATCGACCCGGGCGCCCCTTCATCGCGGATGACGCGCCTGACTTCGGCCATCGCATCGCTGACCTGGGCCACGGCCTGGTCGAGATGCAGACCGGTGGCCGAGGGATCGGTGTTGAGCGTGGCCCGGGCTGCCGAGAGTCGGAGGCCAAGGCCGTAGAGCGATTGCAGAATGCCGTCGTGCATGTCGGCCGAGAGCTGCTCGCGCGCCTCGAGCAGGCGGTGGAGCGCGTTGACGCTCATCCGCAGCTCGACCGCTGACTGCTTCGTCCCGGTTACGTCGTGGCCGATCACCAGCACGCCCGTCGGTGCGCCCGAGGGACCGCGGATGGCGCTGATCGAGGCGCGAAACCAGCGGGACACGTTGTCGACCGGCATTGGCACGTCGCGTTCGACCCTGCCGACGGTTTCGGTAGCCGCGCGAATCGCTTCCATGACGGCCGGAGCAAGCCCCGGCATCAGCTCATCCACCGATTGGCCGACATTGGAACCGGTGCGGTCACCGCCGCCGGCCCAGCTGGTGTACCGAACGGTGCCGGTCAGGTCGAGCAAGGCGACATAGTAGTTCGTGCCGGTGACCAGGGCGTGCCAGATCGCGTCGGTCGGGAACGGGGTGGCGTCTCGCGATTGCATCGGCACCGAAGGGCCCTCGCGAAGGAGAAGCGATGCGCAGTGTCGGTTGCGCAAGTTGACGGTATCCCGCCCCGGTGTCTAGTATCCGCCAGTTCATCCTCGGGGCGCAGCTCGCTGTGCCCGTCTCAGATCTGGAGTCGATGCCGATGCGCCGCTCTGTCCTGCTTACCAGTCTGATCGCCAGCTTCGCTGGAGCCGTTCATGCCCAGTCCTTTCCCACAGCCGACCCCGTGATTCAGCGAATCTGGGACGAGGGCATGAACCGTTCCCAGGCCATGGACCTGATTCAGGTGCTGACCGATTCGATCGGGCCTCGCCTGACGGGAAGTCCCGGCACCGCGGCAGGGCAGGAATGGCTAGTGCGAACCTACGCCCGATACGGTGTGACGGCGCAAAACCAGCGATACGGCACTTGGCTCGGGTGGCGTCGCGGCGTGTCGCACCTGGATCTGGTCAAACCGCGGGTCCGTTCGCTCGAAGCGACGATGCTGGCCTGGAGCGGTGGTACCAAGGGCAAGCCGGTCGAGGGGTCGACCGTGATCCTGCCTCTGGTGCAGGACTCGGCCGCCTTCCAGGCCTGGCTGCCAAATGCGCGGGGCAAGTTCGTGCTGATCTCGCAGCCGATGCCGACCTGCCGTCCCGATGCCAGCTATCGAGAGTTTGCCTTGCCGCAGACCCTCGAGACCATGGCGCGCGAACGGAACGCGGCCCGCGATGATTGGGCCGAGCGGCTGCGACGGACCGGGTTGTCGAACCGCGATCTGCCAGTCGCGCTGGAACGAGCCGGGGCGCTTGGTGTGCTGACCTCGCTCTGGTCGCAGGGATGGGGAGTGACCAAGATCTTTCAGTCCCGGACCCGGGACATTCCCTCGATGGACCTGAGCTGCGAGGATTACGGCCTCGTGTACCGACTCACGGAAAAGAACCAGGGGCCGGTCGTCCGCGCGTTTGCCGATGCCGAATTCCAGGGTGAGGTCCCGGTCTTCAACACGATTGCCGAGATCCGGGGCTCCGAGCGGCCTGACGAGTACGTGATGTTGTCAGCTCACTTCGACTCGTGGGACGCCGCCAGCGGAGCCACCGACAACGCCACCGGCACTGTCGTCATGCTCGAGGCCATTCGGATCCTCCGCCAGGTGTACCCGAATCCGAAACGGACCATCCTGGTCGGTCACTGGAACGGCGAAGAACAGGGGCTCAATGGATCCCGCGCCTTCGTGGAAGACAATCCCAAGGTGGTCGCCGGCCTCCAGGCCCTCTTCAATCAGGATAATGGGACCGGACGGATCGTGAACATGTCAGCAGGCGGTCTCATCGGCGCAGCCCCGTTCCTGGCAGAATGGCTCAGCAAAGTTCCCAACGAGATTTCGCAGCATATCACCTTTCAGTTTCCCGGAACCCCGGCCGGGGGCGGCTCAGACCACGCCTCCTTCCTCTGCCACTCGGCACCCGGCTTCAGCCTTGGCTCGCTCAACTGGGAGTATGGGACGTACACCTGGCACACCAACCGTGACACCTACGACAAGGTCATTCCGGACGAGATTCGGAACAATGCGGTGCTGACCGCCATCCTCACATACCTGGCCGCTGAGGATACCCGGACCGTTCCGCGCCAGCAGCGAATCATGCCGGTCGGGCCCGGGGGCGGAACCGGGACGTGGCCGGCCTGCGTACCCGCAACGCGCAATTCGACCCAGTCGACCCGGTAGCCGACCACCGCCCCGAATAGCGGCCGAACTGGATCCAGGTCCGGTCGGCCGCCGTCCCATCCCCGCCATCTCGGTCCCACGAACGAACACCCGCCTCTCGGCCATGACTCCTGGTTGAATGGGTAAGTTCTTGCAGATCAATGGCCTAGGTCATAGGCTCTGGCGGCACGGAAGTTCCTTTAAGCCTGGGGAGCACCGTCCCTGATTCTGGAGCGCATTACCGTGGATATCGTCCGAGACAAGCCGCGTGACAAGAAGCGGATCATCCTTGGTATCGTCGGCGTCGCCAGCGTCGTGGCCGTTTCGGTGGCCCTGGCGAACCTGAAGCCGGCGGCCCCATCGGTCGACGCTGGCACGATCTATTTCGATTCCGTGGTGCAGGGGCAGATGGTCCGAGAGGTTCGCGGGCCAGGCACCCTCGTACCCGAGGACATTCGCTGGATTACGGCCGTTACCGCAGGTCGGATCGAGAAGATCCATCACCTGGCCGGGGTCGAGGTCGAGCCGGGCACGGTTCTGATGGAGCTGGTCAATCCCGACGTTCAGATTCAGACGCTCAACGCCGACCGGCAACTGACCGATGCCGAGGCGGCGCTGGTGCAGCTCAAGACCAACCTGGAGAACAATCGGCTCAACCAGGCCTCGCTGGTGGCCCAGATGCGCCAGGAGTCTGCCGACGCCAAACGGCGTGCCGAGGCGGGAGCCGAACTGTTGAAACGAAACCTGATCGTGCCGCTGGACCAGCAGCAGGCTCAGGATCGATCGGCATCTCTGATCGAGCGCCTCGAGCTCGAGAACCAGCGTCTGGCGATCCTTTCGAACACGATCGCCGACCAGATCAAGGTGCAGGAGGAGCAGGTCGAGCGCCTCCGGTCGATTGCCAAGTTTCAACATGGGCTCGCCGGCTCGATGACGGTCAAAGCCGGCGCCAAGGGCATCCTCCAGGAGGTGCCGTTCCAGGTCGGCCAGTATGCCCTCCCCGGTGCAACCCTGGCCAAGGTCGTCCCGACCCCCATCCGGCTCAAAGCCGTGCTCCGGATTCCGGAAACCCAGGCCCGCGACCTGGCAATGGGGCAGAAGGCAATGATCGACACACGCAACGGAATCGCCCCGGGAAGGATCATACGTATTGATCCGGCCTCGATTAACGGCACGGTCACGGTCGATGTGATCATGGACGGCGACCTGCCCGCCGGCTCGCGTCCGGACCTGAGCGTCGACGGCGTGATCGAGCTGGAGCGGCTGGACAACGTGATGCACGTCGGGCGCCCGACCGTGGCGCAGGCAAACAGCCTTGGCACCGTGTTCCGCCTGGTCGATAACAAGACCCACGCGGAGCGGGTCCAGGTGCGTTTTGGCCGGACGTCGGTGAGCCGGGTCGAGATCCTGGAGGGTCTCAATCCGGGTGATGTCATCATCATGTCGGACATGTCCCAGTGGGACAACGTCGACCGCGTCCGTATCAAGTAACTTCAACGAATCTGTCACCCTAACCTGGCAGCCCCAATGACCGGACCTGGTGAGACGCTGATCAAGCTCGAAGGCATCAAGAAGGTGTTTTTGACGGACGAACTCGAGACCCACGCGCTCGCCGATATTCATCTCGGCATCGAGAAGGGTGAGTTCGTGTCGATCTCGGGCCCGTCCGGCTGCGGCAAAACCACGCTGCTGTCGCTCCTGGGCCTGCTCGACACCCCGACCGGGGGCAAGTACACCCTGGCCGGGCACTCGGTGGAAAGCCTGACGCCCTCGGAGCGGGCCCGGGTCCGCAACCGGCAGATCGGCTTCATCTTCCAGGCCTTCAACCTGATCGGCGATCTCACGGTCTACGAGAACGTCGAACTGCCGCTCACCTACCGCGGCATGCCGTCGGCCGAGCGCCATCAGCGCGTCGTGGCAGCGCTCGAGCGGGTCGGGATGGCACATCGGATGAAGCACTACCCTTCGCAGCTGTCGGGTGGTCAGCAGCAGCGCGTCGCGGTCGCCCGCGCCGTAGCCGGCGACCCGGCCATCCTGCTCGCCGATGAGCCGACCGGTAACCTCGACTCGCAGAACGGCGAGGCGGTCATGGAGCTGCTCCGCGAGCTGCACCAGGGCGGGGCCACGATCTGCATGGTGACCCACGACGCCCGCTACTCGAAGTGGGCCGACCGCGAGATTCATCTGTTCGACGGCAAGGTGGTCGAGGAAGAGGAACTGGCCAAGGCGTAGCCACGTCTGCCGTGCTTGCCGCTCCGGTTAGCGGGGCGGCGGGCGCGGCCTCTTCCAACCACGTATCATTCCGTCATGATTCAGCTCGCAAATATCGAGAAGTTCTTCCAGACCGGCCCGACCCGGACCTACGTTCTCCGGCAAGTGAACCTGGACATCCGGGCCGGTGAGTTCGTCACCGTGA
Source organism: Gemmatimonadales bacterium (assembly GCA_019637315.1). Taxonomy (NCBI): domain Bacteria; kingdom Pseudomonadati; phylum Gemmatimonadota; class Gemmatimonadia; order Gemmatimonadales; species Gemmatimonadales bacterium. The sequence continues at coordinate 3,455 of JAHBVU010000025.1, read as the reverse complement.
TGGGCCCGTCCGGGGCCGGGAAGTCGACCCTGCTCGGTATCCTGGGCATGCTGGACGCCAACTGGAGCGGCGACTTTTTCTTTCTCGACCATGCCGTCCACACCATCAAGCCAAAGCACCGGGCTGAGCTCAACAAACAGTACATCGGCTTCGTCTTTCAGCAGTACCACCTGATCGACAGCCTGACCGTCTACGAAAACATCGAGACGCCGCTCACCTACCGCGACTACGGTCGCGCCGAGCGCCAGGCCATGGTGGCAGACATCCTCGACCGCTTTCAGATCGTCGGCAAGAAGGATCTCTTCCCAAGCCAGCTCTCGGGCGGCCAGCAGCAGCTCGTCGGCGTGGCCCGCGCCGTCGTCGCCAAGCCCAAGCTGATCCTCGCCGACGAGCCGACTGGTAACCTCCATTCCGACCAGGCGCGCGAGATCATGGAGCTGTTCACGCGGCTCAACAGCGAGGGAACCACGATCATTCAGGTGACCCACTCGCTCGAAAACGCCCAGTACGGCAACCGGATCGTCCAGCTCAAAGACGGTTGGGTCGTCGGCGAGGAACGGGTGCGATGAAGGATGGCCCGCCGGTCGTCCTGCTTGCCGACGACCAGCCGGACGTGCTGGAGGCCCTCCGCCTGCTGCTCAAGGCCGAGGGCTTTCTGGTCCAAACGGCGCACGTGCCGGAAGGTGTGATGGCCATCCTCGAGCGGAGTGTCGTCGATGCCGCGCTGATCGATCTCAACTACACTCGCGACACGACGTCCGGCCGCGAAGGACTCGATCTGCTGTCGCGGATCCGCGCCCACGACCCAACCCTGCCCGTCATCGTGATGACCGCCTGGGGCAGCGTCGACAAAGCCGTCGAAGCCATGCGGGTCGGCGCCCGTGACTTCATCGAAAAGCCATGGGACAACGCCCGGTTGCTGACCACCCTGCGAACTCAGATCGAACTCGCTCGCGCCCTGCGGGCGGCCACTCGACTCGAACAGGAGAACCGGCTGCTGCGCAACGACGGGCTGCCGGAACTGATCGCCGAGTCGGCCGTGATGCGTCCGATTCTGCAGGTGATGGAGCGGATCGCGCCGAGCGACGCCAACATCCTGATCACCGGGGAGCATGGCACCGGGAAGGAAGTGGTGGCCCGCTGGATTCACGCGGCCTCCCGTCGCGCCGACAAACCGCTGGTCATCGTCAACGCCGGTGGCTTGCCGGAAGGGGTGTTCGAGAGCGAGCTCTTCGGGCATGTCAAAGGGGCCTTTACCGACGCAAAGACCGATCGAATCGGCCGCTTTGAGATGGCCAGCGGCGGCACCCTCTTTCTGGACGAGATTGCCAACATCGGCATGGCCCAACAAGCCCGCCTGCTGCGCGTGCTGCAGACCGGTGAACTCGAACGGGTCGGCTCCTCCGTCACCCGCAGGGTCGATGTCCGGGTGCTGGCCGCGACCAACGCGAATCTGCAGGCCGAGGTGGCCGCAGGCCGCTTCCGCGAAGATCTGCTGTTCCGGCTCAATACCATCGAGATCAAGCTGCCCGGCTTGCGGGAGCGCCGTGAGGATATCCGGGCCCTGGCCGCCCATTTTCTGAGCCGCTACGGTCAGCGGTACCAGCGGCCGAGAACCGGGTTCTCGGACGACGCAATGCAGGCCCTGCTGAGCTACGATTGGCCAGGCAACATTCGTGAACTCGATCACGCCATCGAGCGCGCGGTCCTTCTCTCGCAGGGCGAGCGGATCGAGGTCTGGGATCTCGGCCTTCCGCGCCGGGGCGAGCGCTCGGCGGGAATCGATGAGCCACAAAGTCTCGACGACCTCGAGCGGGATGCGATCAAGCAGGCCCTGGCCAGGTTCGACGGCAATGTCAGCCTCGCCGCCAAGTCCCTCGGTGTCAGTCGATCGGCGCTCTACCGTCGGTTACAGCGTTTTGGCTTGTCCCCCTCCTGACGCCTGCGGCCACAGATGAAGCTCCGCCTCGCTCCCGACCAGCGAATACTGCTCTGGGCGCTGGCGGCGGGCGCGCCGGCTCTGATCGTTGCGGTGATCCTGCTCTGGCGCGCGCCGATGGATGGCCTGGCCCGCTGGACGATTCTTGGCGGCCTCGTCGGTCTCTGGCTGCTGGCCGCTCGTACCGCGCAGCTGCGCTTCGTTCGACCCCTCCAAGTCATTGCGAACATTCTGGCTGGCCTCAGGGAAGGGCACTTTACGATTCGCGCCCGGGAAGAAGAGGGCGACGACGTGCTCGGCGCGGTGCGGCGCGAGCTCAATGCGCTGGGGCAATCCCTCAAGGAACAGAGGCTTGGTGCGCTGGAGGCGGACGTGTTGCTCAAGCGGTTGATGGAGGAGATCGACGTCGCCGTCTTTGCCTTTGATCCCGACGGGATGCTCCGGGTGGCCAATAAGTCGGGCGAACGACTTCTGGGGCAGCCGATCGAGCGACTGCTGGGTCGCAGCGCAGGTTATCTGGGACTCGATGCCTGCCTGACCGGCGAGACCCCCCGCATCGTTCCCCTCGAAGTCGGTGGCGCCGGCGGTGGACGGTGGGAGCTCAGGCGCCGAAGTTTCCGGCAGGGAGGCCTCCCGCTGGAACTGGTGGTACTCACCGACCTGAGCCGGGTGCTGCGCTCCGAGGAACGGCAGGTCTGGCAGCGTCTGGTCCGCGTCTTGAGTCACGAGATCAACAACTCGCTTGCGCCCATCAAGTCGGTCGCGGGCACGCTGACGCAAATGCTCGATCGCGACCCGAGACCGGCCGACTACGAAGAGGACCTGCGGCGCGGCCTCGAGGTGGTTGCGGCCCGATCCGATTCTCTCAATCGGTTCATGGGCTCGTATGCCCGGCTGGCCAAGCTCCCCCCGCCGACGCCTCGGCCGATGCGCGTCCTGGACTGGGTCAACCGGGTGGTGCTGCTCGAGCAGCATCGACAGGTCCGCATCATTCCGGGACCTGATGTGACGATCGTTGCCGACGGCGACCAGCTCGACCAGGTGCTGATCAACCTGGTCAAGAATGCCGTCGAGGCGGTCGGGCCGGATGGCGGCGTCGAAGTGACCTGGACCGAGAACGGCGCCTGGTTCGAGCTGGTGGTCCGCGACGAAGGGCCGGGAATGGCGTCGACCACGAACCTGTTCGTGCCGTTCTATACCACAAAGCCGAGTGGGACCGGGGTCGGACTGGTGTTCTCGCGTCAGGTGATCGAGGCCCATGGCGGTCACCTGACCCTGGCCAATCGGAGTGATCGCCCCGGCGCCGAGGCCCGGATCGCGCTGCCGAAACGCCCGCCCACGGACAGCTAGCCGGATCCCGATCAGTGCGGTAGGTTGGAAGCTTGTGCCGGGCGATGAATGAATCGCTAAATCATTGTGTATTAATGCTTTACAAGGTTAGGGCTCGGGGGATATGGATCCGGTAATCACCCTCGGCGGGTACATGGCGAAGCATGACCGGGCCGCCGCGTTTGGG
>JAHBVU010000024.1 GCA_019637315.1 Gemmatimonadales bacterium | reverse complement strand
TGGCGGGCGGCATCGAGAATGGCCTGCCGGGTTGCCTCGCCACCGCCCCGCACGCCGCGCCGGCCTGGGGTTTTGCCCTGCGATTTCGTCTTGGACATGCAAAAGGTATACAGGTGTTGACAAATTCCCGCAACACCAATAACGTATACGAGCGTTTACATATTGACGTCTAACCCTTCGAACCAATGAGACGGAACCATGAAAACTGTGCTGATTACGGGTACCTCCTCGGGCTACGGCCTTGAAACCGCGCGCCACTTCCTTGCTCGGGGCTGGAAAGTCGTTGCGACGATGCGGACGCCTCGTACCGACCTCTTCCCGCCTTCTGATCGGCTTCGGGTGTTGCCGCTGGACGTCACCAGCACGGCGAGCATCGTGGCGGCGCTGGACGCCGCTGGCCCGATCGACGCGCTCGTCAACAACGCTGGCATCGGCGTGATCGGCGTCTTCGAGGTCACCCCGATGGCGACCGTGCGAGAAGTGTTCGAGACGAACACCTTCGGCGTCATGGCGATGACGCAGGCCGTCCTGCCACAGTTCCGTGCGCGCCGAGCTGGGGTGGTGGTCAACGTAACCTCGAGCGTCGCGCTCGCTCCGCACCCGCTGGCTGCCGCCTATACCGCCAGCAAGACCGCCATCGAGGGGTTTACCGGCTCGCTGGCGCACGAACTCGCGGGATTTGGGGTGCGAGTCAAGCTGGTGGAACCGGGGTACGCGCCGAGTACGCGATTTACGGACAACGGGCAGGCGCGGATGGCCGGATTGTTTCCGGACAGCTATGCCGAGTTCGTGGCCCCGATCATGGGAGCTTTTGCGCAGGTAACCACTGTGACCGCCGAGTCCGATGTCGCCGAGGGCGTATACCGCGCCGCAACCGACACGACGGATCAGCTGCGCTTCCCAGCCGGGGCCGATGCCGTTGCGCTAGCCCGCTCTCAAGCGATGGTGGGCTAGGACGACGTCAACTCAGCGAGTTGCTTGATGACGTTGCGCTGGCCGACCTGATTCCTGGTCGCGAGGAAGATGGTGTCGTCGCCGGAGATATTGCCCAGGACGTCGGGCCAGGCGAGGCGGTCGATAGCAATGCCGACGCGATTGGCCTCGCCGGGTGGGGTGTGAATCACGATCAGGACGTCACCCGCGGGGTTGAAGGCCAGCACCCCCTCGACGATCCGCTGCTCGTCCTGATCGAGGCGTGGGGGTCGAGTCACCGCGGGTCGGTAGTAGACCCCATCGACCTTGACGAGGTTGAGCGCCGAGATGTCGCGACTAACCGATGACTGCGTCACCTCCCAGCCCTCACGGGCCAGCGCATCCGCCAGTTCCTCCTGGGTCCGGATCGCGTGGGTCTCGATCAGCTCGAGAATCTTGAGGTGACGCTGGCGCCGGTCGCCGCGGATCATCAGTTCCTCCCGACCAGCGCGCCGACCGCTTTGACGAAGCGACGACGCTCAGCCGTGTTCCATTCGGCCGCTGCCGCCAACTGCTTCTTCGGAACGGCAAGGTCGAGCTTGCCGAGGCCGCCGGTCGACTTGCGACGCGCCACGATTTCCTTGGGTGTCGGCGCCGGCAGTGCCTCACCGGCTTTGATCGCAGCGGCAACTTCGCGATAAGCCTGCCGGAACGGGGTTCCGCGCTCGACACGACGCATCACTTCGTCGGTAGCCAGAACGCCGCCTTCGAGCATGGCAAGACCGCGGCTTCGGTTGACGCCCAGCGCAGGCACGACCTGCGCCATCATCGCGAGCATTTCCTCGGTGCGCGAGAGCCCGCGCACCAGGGGCTCTTTGAGCAGCTGAAAGTCGCGATGGTAGCCGCTCGTCAGCTTGCCGCGCAACGCCAGCGTAGCGGCAAGATCGCCCTCGAGCGACGCAGCTCGTCCCCGGGTCAGTTCGAAGACATCGGGGTTCCGCTTGTGGGGCATGATGCTCGACCCGGTCGCAAACGCCGCCGGCAGTTCGAGCACACCGAATTCCTCGCCGCTCAGCAGAATTACGTCGCTTGCGAGCTTCGACAGGTCGTGGCCAAGCTGAACGCACCAGAAGAGCACAGCACCCTCGAGCTTGCCGCGGCCGTTCTGTACCTGTGCAACGTTGTGTTCGAGACCGCCGAAGCCTAACGCAGAGGCTGCCACTTCACGCTGAATCGGCAACGGAACACCATAGCCAGCCCCGCTGCCCAGCGGCGAGCGATCGACCCCGCGCCAGACCGCGTCGAGCGACCCCGCGGTGTCGATCAGGCTGCCGGCCAGCGCACCCGCCCAGAGTCCGGCGCTCGAGGGCATCGCACGCCGCAGATGGGTATAGCCAGGCCAGAGCGCGTCCTGATGGTCGTCGGCAAAGGTCAGCAGCGCCCGCGCCAAGCCGAGTGCCAGCGAGTGCAGGTGCAGCAGCCGATCTTTGAGGAAGAGCCGGATATCGACCGCGACCTGATCGTTGCGCGACCGCCCGGTGTGGATGCGCTCACCAGCACTGCCGACTCGCTTGGTGACCCAGGCCTCGATGGCCGAGTGGGCGTCTTCGTGCTCCGGGCCGATGACGAGCTTGCCGGCACGCACGGCCTTGAGCGCCTTGCGCAGGGTGGCCTTGATCTTGTCGCGATCGGCCCGCGAGATCAGCCCAGAGGCCAGAAGCCCTTCGATATGCCCGAGACTGCCGATCACGTCCCACTGCAAGAGCACGCCGTCCCAATGACGGTCATCGCCCACGGTGTAGGCGAGCATCAGCTCATCCGGCGGCGTCGCCTGCGACCAGAGTGTTTTCATCGGAGGTACTCCTCGGCCAGAGCCCGATAGAATCCGCGTGCAGCGACCACTTCGGGAAGGTCGACGCTCTCGTCTGGCGTGTGCGACCGCGTACTGGTGCCAGGTCCGACTTTGACGGCGTCGGTGTGACGGACGAACACCCAATCAGAACAGGTTGGACTGCCAAAGGTCTCGATCGTCGGATTGAGGCGTCGGGCCGCATCGAGCAGCCGCGACTGTGCTGGCGTCTCGCAGGGCACCAACCGTTCCGACGTTACCACGACTTCGCAGTCGAGCGCCGTACGAAGCACCTCGGCGATTTCGGAATGCTCCCACGACGGCGTGCTCCGAATATCGAGGATCGCCTTGGCCGACGGGGGCGTGACGTTGCGGCTCACCCCGGCCGACATCATCGTTGCGGTGACCGTGGCCCGGCCCAGAATCGGGTGAATCCGCTCACTCAGCAGGTCGGGCAACTTGACGAGGTCGCTGGCCAGCTCGGTAATCGCGTTGGTAAAGCCGCCCTGGGACGCGTAGCCGGCATGACGCTGATCGCCCTTGGCAATCAGATCGACCATCATCAAGCCGCGCTGCGCATTGGAGATCCGCAGGTTGGTAGGCTCACCAACGACGGTTGCATCGATCGGCGGCAGTGTCGCAACCGCGCGACCCATGCTCGTGTTCCGCGTCTCTTCGCCCAGTCCGAAGACGACCACGAGGCGGCCGCCCACGTCCTCCCCACGTCGCTCGGCAAAATCGAGCGCCGCCATGAACATCGCTGACACCGATGCTTTGGCATCGCCTGAGCCGCGACCGTAGAGGAGATCGCCTTCGACCGTCGGCGTGAACGGATCGCGGGTCCACCCTTCGCCCGCGGGAACGACATCGAGGTGGGAAATGAACGCGAGGGTCCGACCCGGCCGCCCTGTCTCGACGATGATCTTGACGCCGGTGTCGTCGTTGACAACATCGAGGCCAAGGGCGCGGGCCCGACCCTCGACGAAGGTGGCGATCTCCGCTTCGGTTCCACTGACCGAGGGAATCGCCACCAACTCCTTCAGAAACTCGACTTCATTCCGCAAGTTCGGCCCCGACGTAGGTTGCCTTTTCCTTCTTGCCCACGATCATGGTACCCGCACCAGATCCGGTGAATACTTCCTGCAACAGCGAATCGGTAGCACGACCGTCGATGATATGGGTCCGTTCGACACCGCTGGTAGCTGCGCGGATGCAGGCCTCGACCTTGGGCCGCATCCCACCCGCCAGCGCCCCCGACTCCATCAGCTGCGTCAGATCGTCCGGATCTGCGAACGTCACCAGCGAGGCGGGATCATTTCGGTCGCGGAGCACGCCGGGCACGCCGGTCAGGAAGATCAGCTTCTGTGCCTTGAGCGCGATGGCGATCCGCTCGGCCACGGTATCGGCATTGACGTTGAAGACGTGACCGTCCTTGTCGCCGGCGAGTGAGCAGATCACCGGCACGAAGCGCCCGTCGAGCAGGTTGGTGAGGACGCGGCCATCGACGGACTCGATGTCGCCCACGTGGCCGTAGTCGACCGTGCGCACCGTTCCGCTGTCATCCTTGACCGATACCGGCGGACGGCGAACGGCGCTCAGCAGGTCGGCATCGACGCCGCTCAAGCCGACGCCCTGCACCCCATGCCGCCGGAGCGCACAGAGGAGATCGAGATTGACGGTGCCCGAGAAGACCATCTTGGCCACTTCGAGCGCGGAGTCGTCGGTCACGCGACGGCCCGCGACAATCTCAGGCTCCTGGCCGAGTCGGCGGCTCAGGGCCGTGGCCTGGGGCCCGCCGCCATGGACAATGACGATCCGAATGCCGAGGCTCGACAAGAGGCCGAGCTGCTGGGCAACCTGATCGAGGCTATGAGCGTCCTCGACAACCTCGCCGCCGACTTTGACGACGAAGACGTGATCCCGATAGGCGCGAACGTAGCGAAGCGTTCCCTTGAGCCCGGCCAGCGGCCGAGTAGCGTCGTGCGGCATTACTTTCTCCCGATCAAGTCCAGCAGCAGCGCGCGCTGGACGTGCAAGCGATTTTCGGCCTCGTCGATCACGACCGAGTTGGGGCCGTCGAGCACGGCATCGTCGATCTCCACGTTGCGGCGCACCGGGAGACAGTGCATCACGATGCCTTTGCCGCCGTTGGTCGCCTTGGTGGCGGCCGTGGTCATCCGCCAGTCGCGCAGCCCGGCGCGGAACTCGCGCTCTGCCTCCGGATTGCCGTAGTGCTGCAGTGAGCCCCACGACTTGACATACACCGCGTCGGCACCGACCAGGGCATCCGACATCGAATGTGACAGCGTCACCCGCCCGCCGTTGGCGGCGGCCTGCTGGTAGATCACGGCCATATCGTCGGCATCGAGGTCAAAGCCATGCGGCCGAGCGATGGTGATATCCATACCACACTGCGCCGCTGCGATCGCAGCGCTGGCTGGCACGGCGGTCGGCAGCGCTTTCGGGTGCCAGGCCCAGCTCAGCACGAACTTCTTGTTCTGCGTAATGCCCAACTTTTCCCGTAGCGTCAGCGCATCGGCCAATCCCTGGCACGGGTGCCGGCGAGCCGATTCGAGGTTGATCACCGGCTTTTCGCTGAAGGCGGCAAAGTCCTTGATGACCCGGTCCTGACGCTCCTTGACCCACTCGGTGCCCTTGGGAAAGACCCGGACCCCGATGGCATCAGCGTAGCGACCGAGCACGCGGGACGCTTCGATGAGGTGCTCGACCGTGTTGCCCTCCATCACCGCGCCGCGCTCGGTTTCCCAGGCCCAGCTGCTCCGCCCCGGCTCGAGCACGATCATGTGCCCGCCATGCTTGAACATCGCCGATTCGAAGCTGGCGCGAGTGCGCAAGCTCGGATCCATGAACGCAGCGGCGAGGACCTTGCCCTCGAGCCCACCGGTGACCTCACCCCGCTTGACCTTGGCGGCCAGATCCAGAATGGCCTCGAAATGTTCCTTCCCGAGATCCTCGGTGGCGAGGAAGTCGCGCTTTCTCATGTCAGGACCCGACGCAACGCGTCAATCAACAGGTTGGCTTCCGCTCGTGAGAACGAAAGCGGCGGCATCAGCCGCAGAATCGAGGGATCACCCGAGGTACCGGTCAGCACCTTGAGATCGAACAGTGCCTTCTGCACAGCGGAGGCCGGCCGATCGAGCACGATCCCGATCAGGAGTCCGCGACCGATGACATCCGTGACACCCGGGAGCTTGCTGACGCCGCGCCGGATGTGATCGCCCACCAGGACGGCGTTCTCGACCAGGCGGTCTTTCACGATCACGTCGATGGTGGCAAGCGCAGCGGCCGAGGCGACTGGCCCGCCGCCGAAGGTGCTGCCCAGATCGCCGACCGACAGGCGCGAGGTCATGGCCGTCGTGGCCACCATGGCGCCGATCGGTATTCCCGACGCGAGCCCCTTGGCCAGCGTCAGGACATCCGGCACGACTTCATACGCCTCGGCGGCCGTGAAGGCTCCGCAGCGACCAGCGCCGCACTGCACCTCGTCGAAAATCAGGACGGCGCCCTCGCGATCGCAGGCAATCCGGGCCGCCCGCAGGAAATCGGGGGAGCAGTCGCGCGCGCCGGCCAGACCCTGCACCGGCTCGACGATCACGGCCGCGACGGAATCATCGACTGCTGCACCAATGGCCGTGACGTCGTTGAAGGGCACCTTGGTGGACAGCGGCATACCGGCCCGCTTGGCGCCCTCTTCGTACTTGGCGCCATCGGTGGCGGCGAGCGTGGCAACCGTGCGGCCGTGCCAGCCACCTGTCACCGAGACGATACGCTGCCGGCCAGTGACTTTGCGGGCCAGGCTCAGCGCATTCTCGTTGGCCTCCGCGCCGCTATTGCAGAAGAACACCTTGTTGAGCGGATCAGGGCAGAGCGCCGCGATTCGCTCGGCCAGCTGCTCACGACCTGCATGCGGAATGGCGGTCGAGTAGAAGATCAGCTTGGCGGCCTGGTCTGCAATCGCCTTGACCACCGCCGGATGACAGTGGCCGGTCGACGCCACGGCGTGACCACCGTAGGCGTCGAGCCACTTCTCGCCCTTGTCATCGATCAGCCAGGAGCCCTGACCCGACTCGGCGCGAAGCGGAAACTGCGCATAGACCGGCAGCCACGCACCGGTATTCGATGTACTCATCGGCTCGCTTTCATGTTCGGGGCCGCCCAGGTGCGACCCGGGATCCTTCAGATCGGATAGGCCGGCGCGATGCGCAGCCCCGCAGTCTCGTCGAGGCCCAGGGCCAGGTTCATGGCCTGGACACCCTGCCCGCCCGCACCCTTGACGAGATTATCGATCGCCACCGTGACCGCCACCTCATGCCCATCGGGCGAGGCTGTCACATGGATCAGCGCGTCGTTGGTGCCCACGATGTGGGTCAGCTGCGGCGGCGCGGAGGTGACCCGCACGAAAGGGCTGCCTGCACCCAGCGCGGTCGCAACAGCCTTGACTGCCTCCGCGGCGGGCTCTGTCAGCCGCGCATGGACGGTTGCGTAGATGCCGCGCACGAACGGGCCGGAGTGGGTCAGCAGGCGGGGCGTCGCGCCCGTCTTGCCGGTCCATTGCCGCCACTGTTCGGCGATCTCCGCCTCGTGCCGGTGACTGAGCACGGAGTAGGCAAAGACGTTGTGCGCCCGGGCCGGATGATGCGTGGTCGGCTTCGGGTGCACCCCTGCGCCGCTCGAACCGGTAATCGCGTACACCGCCGGCTCACCAGCCAACGGGGCCCCTTTGAGGGTCCACAGCGCAAGCTGGGCAGCCGTTGCAAAGCAGCCGGGAGCCGCAATGGCCTTGGCACCCCGAAGTTCCTGCCGGCGGACATCGGCCAGACCGTAGGCAAATCGATGGACCAGCTCGGGCGCGGGATGCGCGCCGTAGTAGGTCTCGTAGAGTCGGCCGTCCTGAATCCGGAAATCCGCCGCAAGGTCGACAATCAGCCCGGGGCCGGCGTCGACGATCTCGCCCATCAGCTTGGACGACTCGCCGTGCTCGAGCGACAGGAAGACCGCATCTGCGCCTTTGGCCGCCTCACCCGGGGTTTCGCCCGTAAAGCGAACGTCGGGATACGCCGCCAGGCCCGGATGCACGTCGCCGACCGGCTTACCCGCCTGGCTCCGGCTGGTTGCCTTGATCTCCGAGACTTCCGGATGCTGGAACAGCAGCCGCAGCAGCTCACCGCCTGCGTAGCCGGCGCCGCCAATCACCGCGACTTTCACTACGCCGCTCCCCGCTTGCTCATCCACGAGCGCACCGCAGGCTCGACCGCATCGACCAGCCCGGCGGCATTGCGCAACGCGTTGAACGATGGCAGGCCCAGCGAGTTGGTGATGAAGTCGCGGCCAACCTGATTGTCGGTCGCGGGGCCGGTAAAGGCCGTGATCGAGAGATTGAACCGGTTCCGATAGAGCTCGACCGCACCCCAGCAGGCCACCGGATCGGGAGCAGCCATCACGTGGGCGGCACCGACGCTCATCAACTCGGCGTCGAGCAGGATGTCCTGAACGCCGTACTCGCCCAGGATGCCGTCGCCCAGCTCGGCCACGATGACATCCGGTGACCCGGAATGCCGACTCGCCAACCGGCCCAGCAGCCCCTTGGCCACGGTCACCGTCTCGGGGCCGGCATGGGTGCTCGCAATACCGGCATCGTTGAACGCTAGCGCAGCAATCGCGCCCGCGTCGAGCATCGAGAGGGTGTCACGCATCAGCGACACGCCGGTCAGCTTGACGGCGCCGACCTTGAGACCGCGCCGAGCCAGGCCGCGGACGAGCTCGGTGGCCGCCACGGTCTTGCCGGCGTTCATGCAGGTGCCCACGACGTACACGATCGGCGTCGACGGATCGACGTGCGACGGCATTGCGACCGCCCCATCCCGAATCGAGGCCGGACGGCCGACCCGATCGCCGAGATCGGGGAAGGTCAGCACCGCACCAAGCACTTCGGCGTCGAACGGCGGGCCGATGTCGGGGTTGACCGAGGTGCAGCGACCGAGAATACCGCCCAAGTTCAGCACGTTGATCGTATCGCCCACCGCCACGGTGGCCGGCACCTCACCCGCGTAGCCGCGGAGCGCGCGCCGCGAGCCCAGCACGCCGGCCAGGATATCTCCAGCGCGGAGTGACACCATCCGGCCCGAGACATCCTCGACCGTGTTGTAGCTCGACTTATCGGACAGAATCCGAACCGCCAGAATCTGCCCCTCCTCGGCGCGGATCTCGTCGCCCAGGATCACGTCGGTGTTGAGCCGCGCGTTCTTGGTTGCGGACGAAATCCGATCGAGCCGAACCCGTGTCGTGCGTACCACGTTCCTACCTCCGCTCCGAATTCTTCTCGGCCACCTTGGCCGCCAACAGCGACGGGATCGCGCCGATGCGCGCGAAGGCCCGTGCCTCATCACCGGTCCAGAGCCGGTTCTCTTCGCCATAGGTCGCGACGGACTTGTCCATCAGCGAGAAGGGGCTTCGCGTTCCCGTCACCATGAACCGACCTGGCGCCAGGCGAACGCGGGTCTCACCGGTCACCCGCTGCTGCGAACTGCTGATCAGCGCTTCGATGTCCCGAAGCGCAGGGTCGAAATAGTGACCCTCGTGGAGCCGGTCACCATAGAAGCGCGACAGGTGATCCTTCCAGTAGGTCTGCCACTTGGTGAGCACCAACTTCTCGAGCTCGCGATGCGCGGTGATCAGCAGCAATGCTGCGCCGGCTTCGAAGCCGATCCGGCCCTTGATGCCCAGCGCCGTCTCGCCCACGTGGATGTTGTGGCCGATGCCGTAGCGCTCGGTGTACTCGCTGATCGCCGCGATCAGGTCGGCACCCGCGTACTCCTTACCGTCGATCGATACGGGCACGCCCTCTTTCCAGCCGATCACAGCATCGACCGGCGCCGGCGCATCGGCGGGCGGGTCCAGCAGCTCCGCAGGCGGCGCGGCCCAGGTATCGTGGGTCCAGCCCCCGCCCCAGGTGGTACCCCAGAGACCTTTGTTGATGCTGAAAGCGCCCGCCTTGGGTGGCACCGGCAGCTTGCGGGCCTCGAGATAGGCAATCGCGGCATCGCGGGTGAGCGACTCGTCCCGGATCGGGGTCACGATGGCCATCTCGGGCGCCAGGACTCGAATCGCGATGTCGAACCGGACCTGGTCGTTGCCGGCGCCGGTCGAGCCGTGGGCAATCGCGGTTGCACCGATTTTCCGAGCCGTCTCGATGACCGAGAGGGCCTGCTGGGTCCGCTCGGCCGACACGCTCAAGGGGTAGACCTCGCCCCGGAGGACGTTGCCCTGAATCAGGTACCGGACGAACCGATCGAACACCGGCTGGCGGGCATCCACCTCGTGATGCGAGACCGCGCCGACCGCTTCGGCCTGCTTGCGAATTGCCGCCAGATCCGCCGCCGAGGTGCCGCCGGTGTTGACGTAGACGGTGTGAACGGCGTAGCCCTGCTCGGCGAGCCGGGGAACGCAGTAGCTGGTATCGAGACCGCCGGAGAAGGCGAGGGCGATGGTTTTTTGCATAGTGCATAAAAATGCAAGAACGGTGCCCCGGACGCAAGACCGGCCACCGTAACGAGTAGGGCGGCCAGGTGTGGGCGAGACCCAGCCCGGTCGGCGGAATCTTGCGGCTGATCGGACCGGTCGCGTACCTTCTCGGACAGGCGCGCGGGGCGCCTCCCGTCCGCGGGAAGGACCGAGTCCACCCGACGCATGACCTGAGGCCGGTTCCTTCGTGCCCTCCTTTGCCCGACCCAGCGGACTCCGGGCGTACCAAGGAGGTTTGCCGTGCCCGTCCGTCGCCTGCCCGTTCGACCCGATCTCGACCAGCTCAAGCATCAAGCCAAGGACCTGCTCCGCTCCTATCGAGACGGAGACGCTGCGGCACACGAGGCGTTCAAGGAGTTCCATCCGGATCCCATCGCCCCTTCCGAGGCCAAGCTGGCCGATGCGCAGCTTGTAATCGCTCGCTGGTACCAGGCCTCCAGTTGGCCCAGGCTGGCCAAGCGGTCGGGATGGCGACCGCAATCTGGAACGATGACGCGGAGGCCGTTCGAACTCTGATCGGGCGCAACCCGCATCTGCTCACCGAGCAGGTTCTGATTCGTGCAGACAGTAACTGGGGTCCGCCGATGACCTACGCCGCCAACCTCGGCCGCGATCGCATCATCCGGGATCTCGTGGCACTCGGCGCCACCGACTTCGCATCGGCGGTCGATCGGGCGGCACTGCAGGGTCAGGTCGGCACCGCGCGGATGCTGTATGAGTTGAGCGGCCGACCGCCAGTCCCAATGGATGCACTCGGCGGGCCAGCATACACGTTGAGCGCCGAGGGTACGGCGCTGCTGCTCAGCCTTGGTGCGCAGGTGAGGGACAGCACCGGGACTCTCCTGGCGCCGGTGAGCGTCGTGCTCGAAACGGACAGTCGCAAGCCTGCGGCAAAGCATGCGATTCTGCGCCTGTATGAAGAGCACGGTTTGGAGTACCCCGACACGCCGGTCATGGCGTTGCATCGGGGACGGATCGATCTGCTCGAGCGCCACCTGCGGAGCGATCCGAATCTTCTGAGTCGCACCTTCACGCACCGCGAGATCTACCCGGCGGAGATGGGGTGTCGTGATCCGCTCGACGCCACGGTCGGCACTCCCCTGGGCGGGACGACGCTGCTTCACATGTGCGTCGACTATGACGAGCTGGAAATTGCCCGGTGGCTCCTCGAGGCCGGGGCGGATCCGAACGCGCGGGCCGCGGTCGGGGCGAGCGGTTTCGGGGGATACACGCCGCTGTTCAATACGGTCGTATCGCAGCCCAACTTCTGGATGAATTATGGCAAGCGCGGACCCTACACCGCGCCCTTCACGGAACTCCTGCTGCAGTACGGTGCGGAGCCTAACGTTCGGGCCTCGATCTGGAAGCGGCTGCACCCGGGCCATGGCGACCCCACCCGTCACGACTATCGTGACGTCACCCCGTTGTCCTGGGGCCGACGCTTTCACGCACCGATCTTCGTGAGCGAGCCAGCCCTGCGGCTGATCGAGGCGGCCGGCGGCGGCGAGTAACCCTGCCCGGATCCTGGCGGCACATCAACTGTCGCGAATGACCGTCACAGGGTCGACGCGCGTGGCTCGGCGCGCCGGCAGGTAAGTCGCTAGGAGCGCCGTTGCCAGGAGCAGGGTCGCGACGGCTGCGAAGGTGACAAGATCGACCGAGGCCACCCCGAACAGCATGCCATCGAGAACCCGGCCCAGGCCGATCGCCAGCAGCACACCGAGCGCGACGCCCGAGCCGGCCAGCACTGCTCCCTCGCGCACCACGACCCAGACGACCTGCCCGGCCCGGGCGCCGAGTGCCATGCGAACGGCAAGTTCCCGGGTCCGGCGCTGGGTCCGGTAGGCGAACAAACCATACGTCCCGACCGCACCAAGCAGCAGCGCCAGCACGCCGAATGCAAAGAGCAGCTGCGCGGCAAACCGAGGCTGCGCCACCGACTCGCTGATCCGGTCCTCAATGGTGCGCTCGTCGCTGACCGGCACGTCGGGCGCCAACTCCCGCACCACGGCGCGAATCGTCGCCACCGCTCCGGCCACCCCACCCGTGGCGACCGCGACCACAGTCATCTCGGCTTGGGAGTATTGCGGAAACGGAACGTAGATCGTGGGCTCAGGCCTGTCGGTCAGGTCGTTGTTGGCCACGTTGGCGACGACACCGACGACAGTCATCCAGCCCGGCCACGGAAAGCTGAGCCGCGCTCCGATCGGATCCCTCCCGGGGTAGTACTTGTCCGCGGCCGCCTGATCGATCACCGCCACCAGGGGCCCGCCAGCGACGTCCGTATCACTGACGTCCCGCCCCGAGATCAGCCGGATCCGCATCGTGCTGAAGTAGCCCGGTGAGACCTTACGCAGGTTCCAAATCTCGAGCTTGTTACGGTCGGTCGTGAACCCGTCGACCCAGATCGCGATCGACTCGTTGGTCTTCTCGAATGGGGCCTGATTGATCACTGCCGCCTGGGTGATGCCCGGTGACGCCTCGAGCCGCTCGGTCAGCATCTGGTAGAAGACGCGTTGTCGTTCGGCGATCTCGACCGGCTGGGGCCCGAAGCCTGGCCCCGACCACCGCGCTCTCGGCGGGCTGACTTTCGCGGTGACGACCTGCTCGGTGCGGAACCCTGGGTCGATGGCGAGAATCCGACCGAAGCTTCGGAGCAGGAGTCCGGCGCCGATGGCAATCACCACCGCGAGCGCGATCTCCGCCACGACGAGCGCGCCTGCCAGAGTGCGATGCCGGCTACTCCCGCCACTCCGGTCGCCGAGGGCGAGCCCCGGATCGGAGCGGGAGAGCCTGAACGCGGGCACCACACCGAAGCCGACCCCGGCCAGCAGTGCCACCGCCGCGGTAAACGCAAGCACGCTTGGATTGACACCGACCTCCGCCAAACGGGGCGTGTCCGCCGGGAGAATGGCGACCAGGACCCGGACCAGACCGAGCGCAAGTCCCAGCCCGGCCGCACCGCCGAAGGCTGCCAGCACGAGGCTTTCGGTACCCAGCTGACGCAACAGGCGGGAACGGCCGGCACCCAAGGCGGTCCGCAAGGAGAACTCTCGCTCACGGGCCACGCCGCGCGCAATCAGGAGATTTGCCACGTTGGCGCAAGCAATCAGGAGCACCAGGCCAACCGCGCCAAGGAGCAGCAGAAGGAGCTGGCGGCTCGACCGGTCGACCAGGCGTCGCTCGAGCGGAATGACGTCGATCGAGGCAAGGTAGTGCTCTTCCGACGGGCGCCAGACCGGGTTCTCCAAGCGCAATTGCTCAGCAATCGAACGGACGTCGGCTCGCGCCTGCGACCCGGTCACCCCTGGCGCCAATCGCCCGACGATGAACTGGCCGTACTGGCCCCAGAAGACCCCGGCCTGCCCCGGATCGAGCACCAACGGAATCCAGAGCTGCACCTCCCGGCGCGGAAACCAGAACTCGGCGGGCATCACTCCGATCACGGTGTGTTGCACGCCGTCCAGATCGAGTTGCCGGCCGAGCAGGGTGGGATCGGCGCCAAAGCGGGAGCGCCAGAGTGCGTCACTGACCACCACGACCGGCTCGACCCCTGGGCGATCCTCACCGGCGGCAAAGCCCCGGCCGAGGGCCGGGCTCGCTCCGAGGACTCGGAAAAGGTCGGCCGAGACTGCGGCACCGGGGAGTCGCACTGCGTCGCGTTCATCCCCCAGGCTAATGCCGACTCGGTCCCGATAGGCTGCGACGGCCTCCAGGCTCCGGTTCCGATCCCGCACACCGACAAACTCGGCCCGGGAATGGCTGCCGTCCCACACACTGACGAGGCGGGCCGGGTCGGTCCATGGCAGGGGCCTGAGCAGCACAGCCTCGACCACACTGAAGATTGCCACGTTCGCCCCGATGCCCAGGGCAAGCGTCAGCACCGCAATTGTGGTAAACAGCGGCGTGCGGCGCAGACTGCGAACCGCATAGCGCAGATCCTGCTGCAGCTCGAGAAACATCGAACCGTCCGGATTCAAAGGCGGATGTCGGGGATATATTCGATCTGACAGCGAATCCGGAAGAAGGGTTGCACGGTTCCATGCACGAACGGCGGCGACACCCCGAGCTGATGGATCATCCCGGCCTCGACGGGATCCGTCATGTGCATGCGCTCCAAGGCCTCGCGCGTCTCAATGGATGGAGCCTGAGCGGCCGAACCGTCTGGCATCCGCTGGCCAGGCTGGCCCGGGACACCGCCACCCCGCTGCGCGTGCTCGATCTGGCCTGCGGCGGCGGCGACAACACGATCCGGATTGCTCGTCGGGCGGAACGAGCGAGGATACCGATGCAGTTCGACGCCTGCGACATCAGCGAACGCGCCCTGGACCACGCCGCGAAGCAGGCGGCGCGCGCCGGCGTTTCGATTCGCTTCTACCAACAGGATGTCCTGAGCGATCCGATTCGCGGCAACTACGACGCCGTGATGTCGTCTCTCTTCCTGCATCACCTCGCCGACGACGAGGCTGTTGCCGTGCTGGCGGGAATGGCGCGGGCGGCAGACCGGCTCGTGCTCGTCACCGACCTGGTGCGCTCCCGCGCGGGGCTCGGGCTTGCGCACCTTGCATGTCGACTGCTGACCCGGAGCGAGATCGTTCGGTATGACGGTCCGCAGTCCGTTCGGTCGGCATTTACGATCGACGAAGCGCGGCAGCTCGCCGCCCGCGCCGGACTGGCGGCAACCGTGCGCCCGGTCTGGCCCGAGCGGTTCGTGCTGACGGCACGCCTGAACGCCGCACAAGTATGACGCGCCCTCTCTCCGGTATCGCAGCTCGATGGGACGCCCTGGTCATCGGCGCGGGACCGGCCGGTGCCATTGCGGCGCGAGGGCTCGCCCGCGCTGGGCACTCGGTGCTCCTGGTCGAGCGATCCAGCTGGCCGCGCAACAAGGTGTGTGGCTCCTGCCTGGGCGGGGTTGCTCTCGGCGTGCTGGACGAGGCGGGGCTCGGCGGGCTCATCCCCGCCTGTGGCGCGCGGCCACTCACGGCATTCGAGCTCCATGCCCGGCATCGGAGTGCAACGCTGCATCTCCCGAGGGGCAGCGTGCTGTCACGCTCGGTGCTCGACGCCGCCCTGGTCGGCGAAGCTGCGCGGGCCGGTGCAGTGTTTCTTCCCGAGGTCACTGCCATCACAGGCCCGGTCCGCGGCAACCGGCGTGACGTCACCCTGCGTCGGGGCATCGAGCAGCTGACGGTCCGCGCCAGTGTGGTGCTCGTCGCGGCCGGGCTTGGCGCTGAGTCGGCCCATGCGGGGGAGATGCCGCGGGCGCTGGTCGACGGCACCGCCCGGATCGGCGCCGGTGTAACGCTCGACGACGATTCGACGGACTATCCGGCCGGCACGATCTATATGGCGTGCGGAACGGATGGATACGTCGGCGTGGTACGTACCGAGACAGGCGAGCTCGACATTGCAGCTGCCCTCGACCCGGCTGCCATCAGGACCGCCGGCGGCATCGGGGCGCTGGTCAACACGATCCTCGAGGAGACGGGTCTCGCCGTGCCGGCGGGTCTCGTCGCGGCAGCATGGCGTGGCACCCCGCCGCTCACGCGGTCACGAACTCGGCTGGGCGCCGAGCGTCTTCTCCTGGCCGGCGATGCCGCAGGCTATGTCGAACCCTTCACGGGCGAAGGCATCGGTTGGGCGCTCGCGTCCGGTCATGCCGTGGTGCCATTTGCGCAGCGCGCGATCGCTGGCTGGCAGGCAAGACTGCTCAGCGACTGGGAGGCACAATACAGCAGCCTGATTCGACCGCGACAAGCAGTCTGCCGCGTGCTTCGTTCGCTGCTCCGCCACCCCGCTCTCGTCCGCACCGGCCTGGACCTGCTGCATCGTGCGCCGGTGCTGGCTCGGCCGGTCATCCAGCATCTCAACCGGGCGCTCCCGGTGGCAGCGGCAACACGGTGAAATTCACGATCCTGGGCCAGGGCACGGCGCTGCCGCCGTTCAGCATCAGTCAGGCCGATGCAGCGCTGTATGCCGCCACCTACAGCGGGCACGACGACGATCAGCGGCGCCTGATACCCGCGCTCTATCGAATGTCTGGCGTCAAGCGGCGGCACAGCATCCTGCTCACCGGCCTGGAGGGTGAAGCGGCGCGCGATCCGTCCTTCCCGTCCCCGACATCTCCGGACGACAGGGGGCCACCAACCAGCACCAGAATGCGGCTCTACGAACAGCACGCACCGGTGCTTGCTGCACAGGCGGCGCGCAACGCGCTCAGCGCGAGCCGTGTCGAGGCCGAGGATATTACCCATCTCATCACCGTATCGTGCAGCGGGTTCGCGGCGCCTGGAGTGGATATCCAGCTGATTCGGGATCTGGAGCTGCGGAGAACCGTCGAGCGGATCCATGTCGGATTCATGGGGTGCCATGGGGCGCTCAACGGCCTGCGCGCGGCCCGAAGCATCGCGGAGAGCGACGCCGAGGCGCGGATCCTGGTGGCGGCAGTCGAGCTGTGCAGCCTGCACTATCACTACGGCTGGGATCCCGAGAAGGTAGTTGCCAACGCGCTGTTTGCGGACGGCGCGGCGGCGCTGATCGGCGGGGCGGCTCCGGACGGCGCGCCAGGTGCGTGGCGGATCGGGGCGACGGGATCGTGCCTGATACCGGACTCCGAGGATGCGATGAGCTGGAGCGTGCGGGATCACGGCTTTGCGATGACCCTGTCCCCGCGGGTGCCCGATCTCATTGCCACGCACCTCGGCGCCTGGATGGGCACCTGGCTCGGCACGGTCGGGCTCGGTACCCAGAGCGTGCGATCGTGGGCGGTGCATCCCGGCGGCCCGCGGATCCTTACCGCAACCGCGAAAGCGCTGGCGCTGGAGCCGGATGCGCTCGACGTGTCGAAGGAAGTCCTGCGCGACTACGGCAACATGTCCTCGCCCACGATTCTCTTCATCCTCGAGCAGCTGCGCCAGCGCGGAGCGCCGCTGCCGTGTGTGGCGCTGGGGTTTGGCCCCGGCCTCATGGCCGAAGCGGTACTGTTTCTCTAGCGGCTTCCTCACGGGCCAGCAGCTGACGTTTGCGATCGAGGCCCCAGCGATAGCCGGCCAGGGCGCCATCGCTCCGCACGACCCGATGACAGGGCACCAGCACGGCAATCGGATTGGCGCCGCACGCATGGGCAACCGCGCGATAGGCCCGCGGTGAGCCGATCATGCGGGCAATCTCCGTATATGAGGTGGTGGCGCCGGGCGGGATCTTGCGAAGGGCGTCCCAGACCTGACGCTGGAAGGCGGTACCCCGCGGAGCAAGCGGCACTGTGCTGGACTGATCAGGTTTCTCGACCGCGCGGATCACAGCGGCGAGCGGCGAGGCGTTGACGTTGTCGTCGCGCGTCACGCGGGCACTCGGAAATCGGGCGGCCAGGTCGTGCAGCAGGGACTCGGTGTCGTCTCCAAGCAGCACGGCCACGATGCCGCCCGCGTCTGTAGCGACGAGGGCAAGACCGAGGGCTGTGCTCCCAATGGTGTAGGTCAGGTCCGGTGAAGGCATCGACAACCTCGAAGGTGGCGTTGATCCGGCAAACGACACCATTCTACCACCGGACGGGCCCTATGGCTCGCCATTTCCGGACAGCCAAAGTCCGCCCTGCAATCATGTCCGAAAATGGCTAGCAACCTCGGGTCGGCCGCCCTAGACTTCCCGCATGACACGGGATCCCACCGCGCTCTACACCGCGCTCCAGGCGCGCGATCCGCGTTTCGACGGCGTGTTCTATGTCGGGGTGACCTCCACCGGGATCTACTGCCGCCCGATCTGCACCGCCAAGACTCCGAAAGCGGCGAACTGCCGTTTCTTCGAAACCCCGGCTGCTGCAGAGCAGGCGCGCTTCCGGCCCTGCCTGCGATGCCGGCCAGAGCTGGCGCCCGGTCATGCGCCGGTCGACGATGCCCGCCGGATTGCGCATCTCGTCGCCGCGCGAATCGAAGAGGGGTTGTCGGACGGAGCGCGCGGGCTCGAGGCAATTGCCGCGCAGTTCGGGTGGAGCTCGCGCCACCTGCGTCGACTGGTCAAGCAGGAACTGGGCGTCTCGCCAATCGAACTGGCGCTGACGAGGCGCCTGCTTCTTGCCAAGCAACTGCTGACCGATACTGCGCTTCCGGTTACCGAGGTGGCCTTTGCCAGCGGATTCAGCAGCCTCCGGCGATTCAACGACGCGTTCCTGCGCCGTTATGGCATGCCGCCGACCCGATTGCGCAAAGCGACCGAGGCACCCGCGGCAGCAGCCGAAACGCTGACGCTGCCGCTGGGATACCGGCCGCCCTTCGACTGGGACGCGCTGCTCGAGTTCCTGGGCACTCGCGCGGTGGCCGGCGTCGAGGTCGTAGCTGACGGCAGGTACCATCGCACCGTCAAGATTGGTGCGCATACAGGGTGGGTCTCGGTCCAGCATGCGCCGCAGCGACGGTCGATCCTGGTCGAGCTGCCGCACGAGCTCACGCCTGTGTTGCCGGCGCTCCTGGGTCGACTGCGTCAGCTGTTCGACCTCGAGGCGCGGCCCGACCTCATCGTGGCACGGCTCGGCCAGGACCCGCTCCTGGCGGCCTCGGTGACTCGGCACCCTGGGCTTCGGGTGCCGGGGGCGTTCGACGGATTCGAGATCGTACTGCGCGCCGTGCTGGGCCAGCAGGTAACGGTGGTGACAGGGTCACGACTGACGGCGCGAGTGGTGGCGGCCTACGGCGAGCGGATCGCGGGGGCACCGGGGGGGCTCGACTGCCTGACGCCCACGGCTGAGCGGGTGGCGGGGCTTCGAGCTGCAGAGGTGGCTGGATTAGGGATAGTGCGGACCCGGGCTGCGTGCCTGGTCGCGGTGGCTACCGAGGTGGCTGCGGGGCGGATTCGGCTCGAGCCGGGCCCCATGGCCGAGGAGACGCTTGAACGGCTGCTGGCGGTGCCGGGCATCGGACCGTGGACGGCGCGGTATATCGCAATGCGGGCGCTAGGCTGGCCGGACGCCTTCCTGACGGGAGATGCCGTGGTGCGGAACCGCCTGGGAGGGCTGTCCCCTCGGTTGGCCGAAGAGCGGTCGGAGCCGTGGCGGCCTTGGAGGAGCTACGCAACTCTGCACCTTTGGAAGAGCGAGCCGGCTCCGAGGTCCCCCACTGCGATCACGACCCGACCATAAGAACTCAGCCGCTGCGTTCAAGTGTGCCAGCAGGATTGTTCCTACCTTGGATCAACCCTTCACCTGAGGTAGGACATGAACGCCGACAACAGCAGCACCACCCGAAACGCCGGTCCTTGTACTTGCGTGGAATCCGCCACCCCCTGTAACAGCGACGCGTCTGGCACTGGCTGCAACTGCACGGACTGCCAGTGCGGCTCGGACTGCCAGTGCGGTGCCGACTGCCAGTGCGGTGCCGACTGCCGGTGCGGCTCGAACTGCGCGTGCGGCTCGGACTGCGCGTGCGGCTCGGACTGCGCGTGCGGCTCGGACTGCGAGTGTGGCTCGAACTGCGAGTGTGGCTCGAACTGCGAGTGTGGCTCGAACTGCAAATGTGATTCGAACTCCCGGTGTGCCGCCGACTGCAACTGCGATCGCTGCCGTTGCGAGGCCCCCGTGTCGTGACGGTACGCACCCCAGGCGGCGTGGTGCTGTTATGGCTTCGCCGCCGGGGGCGGTCCCTTCTTTAGCGCTGCGGGAGACCGCGAGACACGGAACCCCGACGGCGCTACACCAATCATGCGGTTGGATGTCCGGGTGAAATGGGCCGCATCCGCAAACCCCGCCTCATGAGCTGCCTGCGAGATGCTTGCACCGTCCATGATCATCCCCCAGGTCCGCATAAACCGGCGCCACAAAAGCCAGGGTCGAAGCCCCATGCCCATCTGCTCCATGAAGAGATGGCGAAAACGGCTGGGCGAGAGGAAGACCGCCGCCGCCACCGCATCGAGGGTGATTGGTTCTCGGATGTGGGCATTGATCCACGCCAGGGCCCGCATGATCCGCTCGCTGGTCACCGCGGTCGGCTCGACTCCATCCGTCAGGAGCGTTACGACACGGCGCGCCGACTCACTGATGGCAGCGTCACCCCGCCGCGCGAGGAATCGCTCAAACAACTCGTTCAGGGCAGCAGCGGCAGGTGCGGGGTCGAGCGAGGTGAGGCCGTGCGGCGAGCAGAGCGCACTGAGCGCCCGCCCCTCCAGGGTCTCGGGCTCGATGAACATCGTCACACCCAGCGACACATCAGTGGCATCCATGATGTGAGGCTGATGGGAGGCGACCAGCGCCAGACGGTAGCTTGCCCACGGTCCGTCGTGGGCCGGGCTGAGGCGGATCTCGGCATCGGTGCCATACACCAGCTGGATCGCCTGGTGGCTGTGCAGCCCGGTGCGTGCAGCGCTGTTGCCAACGAAGGCGCAGCCACCGTCCCACAAGAACATCTCGACATCACCGGTCAGCAAGGTCACGAGCCCTCCGCACAGATCCCTACTCCAGACCCGGACTGGCCGCCTGCAGCGAGGTCAGCCCCTGTGTTCAATCCGACTTCGCCGCCAAGCGAGACATTGGTAACGCAGCGTGTGCTGCCACAAAGAACGCTCCAACCCAGGGACGGTCATGCGATACATCGTCGGAGTCATGTTCGTGTTGTCGATCGGTGCAGGTCCAATGTCCCTTCCGGCCTTCTCTCAGGCAAGGGGGCGGAGCACCGTCTCCCTCGCCGCAGTTCAAAACCGGCCTCTCGGCGCCCTGGGGCACAACATCAGCTTCGGGTACGGGATCACCGGCGCCCTGACCATACCGCTCGACCGATCGGGCCGCTTGAGCATTCGGGCCGAGGTCGGCGAGATGGAGTATGGTCACGAATCCCGGCGAACCGCGTTCAGTGCAACGGTCGGCGACCGGGTCGAGGTCATGGTCCGCACCACCAATGCCGTGGTACCGATCACGTTGGGACTCCAGGGTGAGCTGTCGTTCGGCCCTCTTGCGGTGTACGCCCATGGCGGCATCGCTGCCCAGGCCTTCTATACCACGACCCGCATCGAACCAACGGCCGGCGGATATCCACTGGTGTCCAGCGTCAACCAGTCCGACCTCGCGTTCGGCTGGAACCTTGGAAGCGGGGTGAGCATCCCGGTCCACACGGGAACTCGCCAGGTGCTTCTGGACTTTGGCGCGCAATACATCGCGGGCGGCCGCGCGAGCTACCTGGCCCCAGGCAGTATCGTCGACCATCCCGACGGTCAGGTCACCATCACGCCACTAGAATCCCGCACCCCAATGCTTGCCATCCGCGCTGGCGTGCGGATTGGCCTGTGAACCCGCGCGGGCAAAGGATCCAAGAGTCGGGTTGGGCTGCAGCACGGGCCGGGATCATCGGCTGGCCAGGGAGCCGGGTTCACCCAGCGGAGCCTCTCCACCAGCTCCCTGCCAACCACCCCCACCCGGCGAATGGTCGCGAGCAGCCCGAGCAGACCTGGACGCCGGTTGGCGGATGACCCGCTCCGCCACGGCCAGGTTGATCACCCACCCCAGCCCCATCATCACCGCCCGCGGCGTCGGTCCCGGCTCGAGATCCGAAACCAGGAACCACGGCAGGTGCGTCAGCACCTGCGTACCCGCTCCCAAACCGATGGCATAGGCGCGGATCATCCACGCCCCGTGCTCAGCGTAGCGGCGCCGGCGAATGGCATCGACGCCGAGTACTACGGATATCAGCATCGCAGAGCCGAAAATCAGCCGCTCCACAAAGACCATCGTGCCGTCATTCGGCGGCGATGGATAGGTCAGCGTCATCCAGATCCCCGTGACCGCGACCAGGACGGCGGCGGGAATCAGAATCCGACCCGAGATGCGGTGCCAGCCGGGGTTCGCGCGTCGAAGGCCCGGTGAGAACTGAAGTGCGCCGAGCATGCTGTACACGACTGCCGCGACGATGTGGATCGTCACCGGAAACGGGGCCGCAAAGAAGCGGGCCGCCTCCGTGCCGGCGGTGTTTCCGCCAGCCAGCTGAGCCAGCCGCGCACCCCCCGCGACTGCGGGCACGAGGCCCAGCGCCATCAGGCCGGCAGGGATGGTCCAGTCGCGTCGCGTCCGTGGCATGGTCAGGCTCCGGCTACGGGACGGAGGTTGAAACGCAGTGCCGCCGTGATCATGACGTCGTTGCGGGTAGCCGACCCACCCTGCCCGGCAAGCGGCTTGAAGCCGGTCAGGTAGTCGCGGGCTTCGAGTCGCAGGCCGACGCGCCCAATCCCGACTTCGCCGCCGACGCTGCCGTAGCCGGCAAGGTTGTAGGTCGCCGGGAGATCGAGGCTGCGGTAGTTGTAGCTACGGAACCCGACGCCCAGCCCGCCAAATGCACTGAGCGAGAACGGCCCGCCGAGCGACCATCGCGCCGTGCGCAGTTCCCCCCCGACATCACAGTTCACGACATCGAGTTTGGGCGTACCGGCGGCGATGCGATCACGGCTACGGGCCCAGCCGAAGGTGCCGTTGAGCGCCAGACGCGGGTGGACGACCCAGGAAAGCTGAGCAGCAGTCACCTGGGCATCGGTGACCTGGGTGCGCTGGGCGCCGGTGGCAACGAGGTAACCACCCGAGACCCGAAACTCGAACTTGTCGCCCGCCGATGCGGTGTCCTGGGCGGAGGCAGCCGTGGTCAAGCCAAGCATGAGGGCAAGGACGCCGACTACCAGGCGTCCGGTCTGGAGAGCAGGGTACGAGCGAGACATATGACTTCTCCTGAGTTGGTGCCGTCCGGGCTACCGCGGCGCCCGGGGTGTTATTAGTATACGACGTACACAGTACTAGTATATGATATACACAGTTTCAGGTTTGTCAATACTGTCGCCGGAGCGGGCACTATGGCGGGACGGAAGAAGTCGGCAGGATCAGGCGGGCGAGGTGGTACCAGGAAGGGGAAACCCTCCGGCGGCACCCTGACGCACGACGACGTGATGCAGGCGTCGGTGGCGCCCGACCCTGCCCTTCAGCGGCGGAGTCAGCTGCTCTGGGAGGATCGCTCCCCCGCAACGCGCGGCCCGAAAGCGGCGTTCGCACCGGAGGACGTGGTGCGGGCGGCGATGGACATCGCCGACGAGGAGGGCCTGAGCGCCGTAACGATGCAGGCCGTTTCCGCGCGGCTCGGCTTTACGACCATGGCCGTCTATCGCTACTTCCCCAATAAGGAAGCGCTGTACGACGCAATCGTGGACGCGGCGCTGGGACTGCCGCCCGCGCCCGGCAACCCCCGGGGCACTTGGCGAGAGGAGGTGTCGCGATGGGCGCACGCCAAGCGGGCGATGCTCTGCTCGAGGCCCTGGCTGGCGGAGTTGCCCTTCGTCGCAGCGCCGCATGGGCCGAACTGGTTGGCCTGGCTCGAGGCGCTGGCAGCGGCCTTCGCAGGCACGCGACTCCGGCCGGCCGACCTCGGTCAGATGATCAGCGTGGTCGACGGCTATACCCGCGGCGCCTCGGATACCTCAGTTTCCCTGGCGCGTGCCCGGGCGCGCGGCATTTCCGAGCAGCAGTGGGCGGCCGCGGTCGGTGCCGACCTGGGACGCGCCGTGGGCGACCCGCGCTTCGCACAGTTCGCGGCAATCCTGACGACGCCGTCCGACGGCAAGCCGCGAACGATGGAAGAATCGTTCGACTTCGGTCTGCAGCGGGTTCTCGACGGCATCGAGGCTTATCTTAGGCGGGCAGCGTCGTAGGGTGACAAAGCGAGGGTACATGGCACGGAAGGTCCGATCCAATCGGGCGGCATCATCTCAGCTTCGCCTCGGCTTGTGCTGCTTGTTCGCAGAGGAGCCGATCAAGTTCAGGACAACGACCGCAACGGCAATGCTCCGGCTCTCGCGCGAGGATCGGCTGGCGCGATTGGCCGAGCTCTGTCGTATCAACGCGGATGCGCTGATGAGCGCGCTGGAGTTCTGCGCGAGCCACGGCATCGGCGCCTTTCGGATCAACAGTCAGATCCTGCCGGTCAAGACGCATCCGACCGCGGGCTACGCCATCGAAGAGCTGCCAGGTGCGGAGGCAATCGTCGCGCGGTATCGGGAGTGCGGCCAGTACGCTCGCACGCACGGCTTACGCCTCTCCTTTCATCCGGATCAGTTCGTCGTGCTCAATTCGCCGACGCCGCGCACGCTCGAACAGTCCCTGGCCGAGCTGAACTATCAGGCCGAGATCGCGGAATGGGTGGGCGCCGACACGATCAACCTGCATGGCGGCGGCGCGTATGGCGACAAGACCAGTGCGCTGATTGCACTGCGCCGCAACATCGAGCGTTTGCCGGAGCAGGTTCGGAGCCGCCTGACGATCGAGAACGACGACAAGGTGTACACGCCAGCCGACCTGCTGCCTGTCTGCGCCGATACTGGCGTGCCGCTGGTCTACGACGTACATCACCACCGCTGCCTGGCCGACGGGTTGAGCGTGGCCGAGGCGACCGAACGGGCTCAGGCAACCTGGCGGCGGGAGCCGCTGTTCCATGTCTCGAGTCCGATCGAGGGATGGAAAGGCCCCAAGCCAGCCCGGCATCACGACTACATCGACCCCGCCGACTTTCCCAAGGAGTGGCTCGGGTGGCCGCTGACTGTGGAAGTCGAGGCCAAGGCCAAGGAACTCGCGGTGGCTCGGCTGCTCGCTGCGCTGGCGGGACGGTAGCGTGGATCTGCGAGACCTGTTCGGGGTCGAACTCCCGATCGTTCAGGCCCCGATGGCTGGATCACAGGGGTCGGCACTCGCTGTGGCCGTATCGAACGCCGGCGGGCTCGGGTCGCTGCCTTGCGCCATGCTGAACGTCGACGCCATGCGCGCTGAGCTGACGGCCATTCGGGCCGGGACGACAGCTCCGTTCAACGTCAACTTCTTCTGCCATGCCCAGCCGGAGCCGGATGCTGAGCGGGAACGAGCCTGGCGAGCAGTTCTGGCTCCCTACTACGCCGAGTTGGGGGTCGACCCGGACACGGTCGCCGCGCAGCCTGCGCGATTGCCTTTCAGCGCGGCGGTGGCGGACGCGCTCGAAGAGTTTCGCCCACCCGTCGTGAGCTTTCATTTCGGATTGCCCGCGCCTGACCTCATAGCACGGGTGAAGGCATGGGGCGCCAAGGTCTTGTCGTCCGCCACCACCGTCGAGGAAGCTGTCTGGCTCGAGGCGCACGGCGTCGATGCGGTAATTGCGCAGGGGGTCGAGGCCGGCGGACATCGCGGCATCTTCCTTTCCGAGGACCTCGGCAGCCAGGTCGGCACCTTGGCACTGGTTCCGCAGGTCGTGCGCGCGGTACGGATTCCGGTGATTGCCGCAGGAGGCATCGCCGATGCCCAGGGCGTAGCGGCAGTCCGGGCGCTCGGTGCTGCCGGTGCGCAGATTGGCACGGCCTACCTGCTTTGCCCCGAGGCGACGACGAGTGCGGTGCATCGGGCGGCACTCGGAAGCGAATCCTCCCGGACAACCGCGCTGACCAACTTGTTTACCGGTCGGCCGGCCAGGGGCATCGTCAATCGGCTGATGCAGGAACTGGGGCCGATCAATCCAGCAGCGCCACGCTTTCCGCTGGCGGCTGCCGCGATCGCTCCGCTGCGCGCAAAGGCAGAGAGTATGGGGCGGGGAGACTTCTCGTCGCTGTGGGCCGGGCAGAACACCAGCGGCTGCAAGCCGATTCCGGCCGCCGCTCTCACCCGGGATCTCGGAACGCTATGAAGCCACGGATTACGGTAATCACGATCGGCGTGGACGACCTCGAACGATCGGTGTGCTTCTATCGTGACGGGCTCGGCTTCCCGACTGATGGGGTGGTCGGCACCGAGTTCGAGTATGGCGCCGTCGCGTTCATCGACCTGCAAGCGGGCCTTCGCCTTGCCTTATGGCCCCGACAGAGCATTGCTCGCGACGCGGGCCTTCAGCAGGCACCGCCGAGCGCCACGGAGTTTACGCTCGGGCACAACGTGGCCTCGCGGTCCGAGGTCGACAGGATCATGGACCGTGCACAGCGCGCAGGAGCCACGATCGTCCGCGCCGCGCACGAGACGTTTTGGGGCGGTTACGCCGGCTACTTTGCAGATCCCGACGGTCACCTGTGGGAGGCTGTTTGGAACCCGCAGTGGATCGCCCCGGACTAAGTGCCGCCGCGGGTTCGCAATTCAGGGAGAACCACCGTGCAGGACAAGGTGAGCAGGATACGAATCGCTCTGGCAAACCTCCGGGTGCCCGTACGGACAGGAAGGGCTGCTGCTCGCAGACCTCGACCTCAGCGCGGCGACCGGACTGCTGGCGTCACGCTGCCGAATGCTCCCGGCTCCGTGAGGTCCGGGGCATCACGGCACGACCTGGTTCCGCTCCACCCGGACGCGCAGAATCCGGTCGTCTCCCGCACGCGGTCCACCTCGACCATCACGGTTGCTCGTCGTGACCCAGAGCGACCCATCGGGCGCAACCGACACTGCGCGAATCCGCCCTGACGACGGCAGCCCGGCCAGCAGGCTTGCTTGCCGCGCAGTCCAGCTGTCGGCGCTGCGAGCCAACTCGATCATCCAGATCCCGCTGCGCAGGGACGAGACCAATGCAGTGACGGCCGTGTCGCCCGGTGCGGCAGGAAGCAGTGCAAGGCCTGACGGCGCAATCGCGAGCGGCCAGAGCACGGTCGGCATCGTGACGCCATCGGCGCGATCGGTACCCGACACCCCGGGCCACCCATACGACGCGCCACGCCGAATCAGATTGAGCTCGTCATTGCCGGCGCGGCCCCGTTCCTGGGTCATCCCGGTTGGGCCGTGCTCGATGGCCAACAGCTGACCGTCAGGCAGCCGCGCAATACCCTGGACGTTTCGGAAGCCGCTCGCTTCCACTCGCAGGCGACCACTATCCGCGCCACGCAACCCGATCCGAAGGATCTTGCCCGGCGCAGCGTCACTCCGCGCGGCATACTTGGGCCAGGTGCCGTCGCCGGTGCCCAGGAACAATGTGTCGCCCAGCCGGAGCAGGCCACCGCCGGCATGATAGTGACTCGTGGGGATGCTGTCGACGAGGATACTCGAGCTTGCCTGGCCATCGGGACCGCGTTCCCAGCGCAGCACCCGGGTCACGAACGGCGAGGCACGCTGCGGCGCCGTGGCATGGAGGATCCGTCGGACGATGCGGCCGATGAATCCATCGCCGCCTACCTGGCTGCCCCGATGCTGGACCACGGCCGTGTAGACGACCTCCCGTCCGTCTGCCGTCGAG
Organism: Gemmatimonadales bacterium; assembly: GCA_019637315.1. NCBI lineage: Bacteria > Pseudomonadati > Gemmatimonadota > Gemmatimonadia > Gemmatimonadales > Gemmatimonadales bacterium. The sequence goes on along the minus strand of JAHBVU010000024.1, from coordinate 20,600 downwards.
TCGAGGGCGATTCCCATCAATCCGGTTTCGGGGTTGATACCCTGGGCGAGCGCGTAGGCATCGATCGACGCCCACGGTGTTTCGTCAAGCTGCCCCTGCGCATCAATCGACCTGATTCGCCCGACCCGCTCAGTCACCAGCGCACGACCGTCCGGCGTGAAGGCGATTGCCCACGGCACTTCGAGGCCTGTGGCCATCGTATCAACGGCAACCACGCGCCACCTGGCGGAATCAGGTGTCGCGACGACCAGCATCGGAGCCGCCGTGTCGACGGGCACGGCTCCCGCACCAGTCTCTGGCGGTGCGGGACGCACTGCCGGTGCACCACAGGCACCGAGCAGAAGCGCTGCGATCACGGCCACACCACTGGATAGCAGCGTCAGATCGCTGCACTGGCGAGATGAGGTGAACAAACGGTCCCCCGCTGGTAAAGTTCCTGAAATGACGCAAGCTAGACCTCATGCGGCATACGGTCCAGACCCGGGCGGGCGGGATGCACAGCAGCGCGGCGAAGCCCGCGCCAAAGCCGGTGATGTGCTGGTGATGATCGACGGGAATCGAGCAGGGAGGAACACGCAGATGGTGGCGGTGCCTGTCGGGCATCGATCGCGAAGATCGCCGCCCGACAGGCCATCTCTCGGGCTACCTGAGGTCGAACCGATCCAGGTTGCTGACCTTGGTCCACGCGGCGACGAAGTCCTTTACGAACTTGTCCCGCCCATCCGCGCTTGCATACACCTCGGCCAAAGCACGCAGTATCGAATTTGAACCGAAGACGAGGTCGACCCTGGTACCGGTCCACCTGACCTCACCGGTGCTGCGGTCGCGCCCCTCGAAGACGTCTTTCGCCTCCGAGGTAGCCTTCCACTCGGTTCGCATGTCCAGCAGGTTGACGAAGAAATCGTTGGTCAGGGTTTCCGGCCGAGCGGTAAAGACACCGTGCTGCGACCCGCCAAAGTTGTTGCCCAGCACGCGCAGGCCGCCAACGAGCACCGTCAACTCAGGGGCGGTCAAGGTCAGCAACTGCGCCCGATCGATGAGCAGATGCTCCGCTTGCGCACCGAGAGGTACCTTGCCGTAATTGCGAAAGCCGTCTGCCACCGGCTCGAGGTAGTTGAACGACTCTACGTCGGTATCATTCTGACTGGCATCGACACGTCCGGGCGAAAAGGGCACCTCGACCGCAACCCCGGCCTTCTTCGCCGCCGCTTCGACACCGACGTTGCCAGCCAGCACGATCACGTCAGCCAGCGAGACTTTCTTCCCGCCACCCAGCGACTGATTGAACTTCTCCTGCACCCCAGTCAGGGTAGCCAGCACCGTTGCCAGCTGCGCCGGCTGGTTGACCTCCCAGTCCTTCTGCGGGGCCAGGCGAATCCGAGCGCCATTGGCACCACCGCGCTTGTCACCGCCCCGGAAGGTCGACATCGACGCCCAGGCGGTCTGCACCAGCTGCGAAACCGACAATCCCGAGGCCGCAATCTCCCGCTTGAGCGCCGCCACGTCGTCCGACCCGATCGGTGCGTAGTCCGGCTTGGGAAGCGGATCCTGCCAGATCAGCTCTTCCTTGGGCACCTCGGGACCGAGGTAGCGAGCGCGCGGACCCATGTCGCGATGCGTCAGCTTGAACCACGCGCGCGCAAACGCCTCGGCGAATCCCTGCGGGTTATCGAGAAAACGCTGCGAGATCTTGGCATACTCCGGGTCCATCCGAAGCGTCAGATCCGTGGTCAGCATGGTTGGCTTACGCGTCTTCGTCGGATCGTGCGCGTCCGGGATGATCGCCTCGGCATCCTTGGCCACCCATTGGATCGCGCCAGCCGGGCTCCGCTCCTGAACCCACTCGTACTTGAACAGGTTCTCGAAAAAGAAGTTGCTCCACTGGGCTGGCGTCTGGGTCCAGGTCACATCGAGCCCGCTGCCGATCGCATCGCCCGCCTTACCCGAACCGAAACTGCTGGTCCAGCCGAAGCCCTGCTCCTCGATCGAGGCACCTTCCGGATCGGCACCCTTGTGCGACTCAGGGGCCGCGCCGTGTGTCTTACCGAAGGTGTGCCCGCCCGCGATCAGGGCCACCGTCTCCTCATCATCCATCCCCATCCGCCCGAAAGTGGCCCGGATGTCCTTGGCCGCAGCAAGCGGATCGCCACTGGCGTTCGGTCCTTCGGGATTGACGTAGATCAGGCCCATCTGGGTCGCGGACAGCGGCGGATCGAGTTCGCGGTCGCCGCTGAAGCGCCGGTCGCCGGCGAGCCAGCTTTTCTCGCTACCCCAGTTGACGTCGTTGTCCGGCTCCCAGGTGTCGGCACGGCCGGCTCCGAAGCCGAAGGTGCGGAACCCCATCGCCTCGAGCGCGACGTTGCCGGCCAGGATCATCAGGTCGGCCCAGGAAATCTTCTGGCCGTATTTCTGCTTGATCGGCCACAGCAAGCGACGCGACTTGTCGATGTTGACGTTGTCGGGCCAGCTGTTGAGCGGGGCAAAACGCTGCTGTCCGCGGCCACCACCCCCGCGACCGTCACCGCTCCGGTAGGTACCGGCTGAATGCCAGGCCATCCGAACCATCTGCGGTCCGTAGTGACCGAAATCGGCAGGCCACCAGTCCTGCGAGTCCGTCATCAGCTTGAGCAAGTCCTTCTTGAGCGCCCAGTAGTCGAGCTTCTCGAACTCCTCGGCGTAATCAAAGTCCGCACCAAGCGGATCGGACTTGGCGGAATGCTGATTCAGCATGTCTACGCGCAGCTGGTTCGGCCACCAGTCTTTGTTCGCGGCGCCGCCGGCGGCGACATGGGGAAAGGGGCACTTTGCTTCGGCCTTCGTATCAGCCACGTCTCAATCTCCTGCAGCAGGTGGTACCGGAGAACCAACCTCGATTCTCACGGATGAAGTATCTCGATGCAATCTACTCGCTCGAGCCTGCGTTGTCCCGTGGTAAACCGTGCTATGGGCACCCGGGAATCGATGCATCATCAGGGTCTATGGCAGGTAATCACAGATCCTATCGTTGCGGCTTTGTTCAACGAGAATCGACTAGTCATTCAGTCGGGTTTCCCGCACGGCTGCGTCAACAGGAAGGCCTGGCATCGCAGTAGTAGATTGGAACGATGACTCGGCCAGCTCGCAACACGATCGCGCTTGCACTCATCGCTGCCGCACTCGGCGGATGCGGATCGACACCCGGTTACGGCATCGATCGATCCCGTTTCGCCGCCGTCGATTCTGTCCTGCAGGCAGCGGTCCGGAACGGAGACGTTCCTGGCGCCGTCGCCCTGATCACGTCCCGCGACAGCATTCTCTACCATAAGGCGTTCGGAGCGCTGGACCCTTCCGGCCCACTTCCCATGACCCTGGACGCCATTTTTCCGATCCAGTCGATGACCAAGCCGGTCACCTCACTCGGCATCATGGTGCTGGTGCAGGAAGGAAAGGTGGACCTCGACGCCCCCGCATCCCGGTATCTGCCGGAGCTTGCCGGGCGAGAGGTTCTGGTTCGGGTCGACTCGGCAGAACGATCGGCTGTCACCCGCCCCGCAGCGCGCGAGGTCACGATCCGCGACCTGCTCCGACACACCTCGGGAATTGCCTATCCCTTCTCGAGCAACGAGGCCCTCGCGCTTGCCAGGCATACGAACCTCAGGGATCGAGCCTTTCCCTTACTGCACGACCCCGGGACACGATGGACATACGGGATGAGTACGGCACACCTCGGATGGATCATCGAGGGGGTGACGGGAATGCCGCTGCGCGAGTTCTATCAAGCGCGCATCTTTGGCCCGCTCGGGATGAGCACCACCTCATTTAGCCTGCCCAAGACAAGCGCAGCCCGGCTGGCGGCAGTCTATCGACGACAGAACGGAAAACTGCACGCAACGCCACGGCCAGACTCGGTTCACTTCGACGGGCGCGGTGACGGCGGCCTGCACTCGACCGCAGAGGACTACGCCAGGTTCGTCCAGTTGATCCTGGGCAACGGGGCCCGCGCCGGCGTCCGCCTGCTGGACTCGGTGTGGGTCCGGGAGATGACCCGCGACCAGTTGGAGGGCCTCGCTGTGGCCCTGCAGCCCGGTGCCAATCCGGCTCTCTCCGAAGCGTTTCCTCTGGGAGCCGGTGATGACGGGTTTTCCCTTGGGTTTCAGGTCACCCGAACGGCCGGGCCGGATGGACGTTCAGCCGGAAGTCTGAGCTGGGCCGGACTGGCGAACACGCACTTCTGGATCGACCCGGGCAGCGGCATTGGCGTGATCCTGCTATTCCAGGTTCTCCCCTTCTATGACGCGCGGGTCATCGCAACGCTGCGCAGGGTGGAGCGCGCCATCTATGGCCGTTCAGAGCCCTAGCGAGAGGTAGCCCGATTAGCTTTTGAGGATGAACCGTGATGACCTGATGCTGACGGGGCCCCGTGTCCGCTTGCGGTCAACTCGCGAAGAGGACCTTCCGAGACTCCTTGCCATCCTGCGCGAGCCCGCCGTTGCGAAGCACTGGAGCGAAGCGGACGATGACTTCGATCGGCGCGAGCTTCTCTCAGGTGATGACGCCGACGGCGCCGAGCGGATAACCACCTTCGTGATTCTTCTGGATGACGAGGTGATTGGCTGGATTGCCGGATGGGAGAAGTTGCATCGCGACTACCGCCACGCCGGGATCGACCTCTTTCTCACGACGGCGCATCAGGGGAAGGGATACGGCGGGGAGGCCATTGGTCTGGTCTGTCGCTACTTGTTCGACGTGCGGGGGCACCATCGGATCACGATCGACCCTGCGGCCGACAACGTTCGCGCCATCCGGAGCTATGAAAGAGTTGGTTTCAGGCGCGTGGGTGTGATGCGCGCCTACGAGCGGGGCCCCGACGGGAGCTATCACGACGGGATGCTCCTGGATCTGCTGCCGGAAGACTTACGCGCTGATTGATCAGCTGCGGCCCGCCGCTCCTGCGGATCCGGATTCGGCGCTGGAAACTTACGTTGAGGGTACTAATGCCGACGTGCCACCGGTCCGATAGGATCCGTCGAGTCTCGGTCGCATCCCTCGCCCTGTTCATTTTTTCTCTCTCATACGCTGACCTGATTCCGATCGGGTCTGCTCAGGTTGCCTCCCCGCGTCCCGACTGGCAGATACCGCGTGACAGCTTCGTCACGGTGCGCGGCCACCGGGTGCAGTATGTCGAACGCGGCTCGGGCCCGACCTTGCTCCTGCTCCACGGCTTCAGCGGCTCGGCGGCCTTCGAGTGGGGCCGAGTCATTGCCGACCTTGCCCAGACCCACCGCGTTGTCGCTCCGCAGTTGCCTGGATTTGCGCCGTCGGACGTGCCTGAGATGCGCTATGACGAGAACGCCTTCGTGGAGCATCTTGCCGAGCTGATACACGCCCTCCGTCTGGATCGCGTGGTGCTCATCGGCGAGTCGTTCGGCGGCTGGGTCGCAGCCAACTACGCGATTCGGGCGGCGGAAGTCGGTTCGGCGGTGCCCTCGGTCGATGGCCTGGTGCTGGTGGGCGCAGCAATCGGGCTGCGCCATCTGGACCCGGGAGCCCGAGGTTTTGCCGACACGGTCGCGCTGGCAGAGGCCCGCGCTTTCGCGGCAACACAACCGCGCCGAGACCATGAGGCAACTCGACAGCGAATCATTCAGGACAGCGGCTTCCTCCGAGGCTTGCCGTCCGACGAGCAGCTCGCCCGGATCAAGGTGCCTACTCTGCTGATCTGGGGCGAGCAGGACGATCTCGTTCCGCTTGCCATCGGACAGCACCTGGCGCGGACAATTCCGGGAGCGCAGCTGGCAACCATTCCCGACGCCGGCCACATCCCGGCAGTCGAGCGCCCGGCGGAGTTCATGGCCCTGGTGCGAGGTTTCCGATAGGGTTCCCGAGGCTCGGCGTCGGCGTGTCGTGACGCTACTCGGCCGGCCCGATCCGCTCGAGCACGATCCGGATCACGTCGAGTGCTGCACGCTGCGATCCGGGAATCGAGGGCCTGATCCGGAGGTGAATGGCCGCCTCGCCGGCCTCCAGGACCAGCTCGCCAAGCGGGGTGGGCTCGCCCGCTTTCCTGGTGTCCGATCGAGTATCGAGCGGACGACCGATCGGCTGATCATCGAGCAGCAGCTGGACCGTACCCTGGGCGGGGCCGAGCACAGGGGTCAACGAGACACGATACCGGCCGGCGGTCGGAATCGGGGCCGAGAAGCTCAGGACGTGGCGCCCCAACTCGGGTATGCTGTCTCCCACGAAGGACAGGTGCCGACCCACACCAGGCTCCGGGCCCTTGCTGAGCGTCGCAAACCGCGACGAGAAGAAAATGATCGGCGACGACCACCCCACGTTGAGCACGATCCGATCCGGACGCACCGGCCGTCGGGTCGCCTCGGTAAACTCCGTCGATCTCCAGTCAGGGGGCGCCTCGGCATAGAAGTATGTGACGGAGGCGTGGTCCGTCGGGATCAGGTTGTCGGTGTCCTCGCCGTGCTCGATCGTGAAATCGATGCTGCGCAGCCAGGGATAGGCGTCAGCAAGCAGGAACCGGTACCCGCCCGTCCTCGTCAGCGGATTCGAGTAGCCGAGCGAGCCGGACAACGGCAGCGACCGGCGCCCGTCCCAGCGCCCCGGCACATCGTACCAGCCCCCGTTGAAGGCATCCTCGGATCCGGTTCCGGCAATCAGTGTGTCCCCGTCGACCACGACGCGGTCGTCGCCCTCGAAGAACAGGGTGCCGTCGGTTCCGAGCCCCTGAGCCTGCAGTACGAATCCCACGACGTGTCCGGACCCGCCGGTCCGCAGAAAGGTGAATGGTTGCCCGAGGGTCGTCGGGTTCTCGCGGCGCCATACGGCGTAGAACCGCCCTTCGCCGGCACGACGCGGCAGGTTGGCCTCGAAGATCTCTGCATGCACGTCGACGGCAGGCCCATCCGCAGCTTGCAGCAGCTCGACCCTGGCCGATCGGTCGTACGGCATCGGAAACCAGAGATAGGCTGTGTCTCGAATGGCGCCGCCCAGCAGCCCTGCCATAGCGGGCCGACCCCACGCGCCGCCGAAGAGGTCCAGCACCGGCGCATCGACGGCGGGGTCGGGCGACCCATCCCAGAAGATTCGCAGCCGAGTTGAGCGACCCTCGTCCATCAGGGTCGAGGCAGGCCCGATGCGCAAACCCACCAGACGACCTCCGCGCCGAGTCTCGAACAGCACCTTGCGCTGTCCCGGGTCGAGCCTCCCTGACGCAACCTGGCGCGACACCGAACTGCCCGGCGGCGCCGTAAAGCCCGAGAGGTTCTGACCAACCGACCCGAGCAAGCGTGCTGCCGCCGCTACGTCGGGAAGTCGGCCCGGCGAATAGCTGCTGACGCCGACCGTATCGGCCAGCTTGGCATAGTTGATCTGGTAGAACTGCACCCGAGGTCCCTGCACCACCACTTTCAGCGAGCGGGCGTACGACAGCGGCACGTAGCTGAAATACCCACCCGCGCCGAAGCCGACCAGCGGTGGCCGGAACGGCTCTGGTCCGTCGAGAAACAGCTGGCGCATCGGGAGACGCAGTCGCGGTGTGCTCTCACCGTCGAAGTAGAACTCGATCGGATCATCGGTCGGCGTGGGAGTCCAGATACGGGTCACGACTCCCGGCCCCACGAGATCCGCGATCACGAGGCCGCTGCCTTCTTTCCGAAGAAACGAGTGCGCACCGCTGAACCCGTCGTCGTTCTTCCCGGACGGATCCCGGCTGGTGACGGCGCCATATCCGACAATCGGGCGCGTAAATGCCAACTCGTCGAGGCGGGCATAGGCCCGCAGGCCGACTCCGGGGAGATCGGCCATCTGCGTCTGAGCAGCGAGCGGCATCGTAACAACGGCAACCGCCAAGAAGGACAGGATCCGAGTCATGACAGGAATGGTCGAGGTCACGTCGATTCGCCCACCAGGCGCCGCGGCGCACAGCGGACGTTCTTGTATACAGAATTGTATATCCTCATATTACCTCTTGTCCTGCCTCCCGCAAATCGCATCCGAACATTGACCCCGGAGAGCTCATGCGTCTCGTCGCATTCGCCGTGGCAGTTGCCCTGGTCGTACCGGTCAGGATCGAGACTCAAGAGATCCGACGCGAGTTGGACAACCTGCCCTTCCTTCGTTCCTACACCTCTCAGCGGGTTTCCAGTGCGGACACATCGGGGGCCAACGACGATGGCAACGGGCGCGAGCGCCTGATGCCCGGCGAGGTGCGAACCATCGCGCGCATGACGGGGCCAGGAATCATTACCCACATGTGGTTCACGATCAACAGCACCGATCGCTGGCACCTCAAGAATCTGGTGCTGCGAATCTACTGGGACGGCCAGACCAACCCGAGCGTCGAGGCGCCGATCGGCGACTTCTTCGGCCTGGGCCTGGGCAAGTACCTGGTTTACGAATCGGGTCCGCTGTCGGTCGGTTCGCAGAAGGCGCTCAATAGCTACTTCCCGATGCCCTTCCAGAAGGGGGCGGTCATCACGGTCGCCAATGAGGGGGATCTGCCGACCTTGTCTCTCTACTACAACATCGACTGGGAAAAGCACAGCTCCCTGCCGGCGTCGATGGGGTACTTCCATGCCCAGTATCGTCAGGCAACGCCCTTTCCGGGATGGACCACAGACTGGACCCGCAATGGCGACACCCTGGTGAACCGGCGCCCCAACAAGGACGGCGCCGGCAACTATCTGATCATGGAGGCGGAGGGCCGCGGGCATTTTGTGGGCGTGACCCACAGCATCTTGCAGAACCAGGGCGACTGGTGGGGGGAGGGCGACGACATGTTCTACATCGACGGCGCAACTACACCGCAGATCAACGGCACTGGCGCGGAGGACTATTACCTGGGCGCCTGGTGTTACGGTGGCTGCGGAATCGACGCGTTTGGCAGCAAGCGGCCGACCTTCGCGTTCCAGCGCTATGGCAACCCGGTCAACGGTGGAGACGACCGTGGCGCAGGCTGGACCGTCTACCGCTTTCACACCGACTCTCCGGTTGCCTTCCAGAAATCCCTTCGCTTCTCGATCGAGTCGGGTCACGCCAATCACCGTTCGGACAACAACTACACGGTGGCGTTCTGGTATCAGACCCTGCCACACAAGCCGTTTCCGCCGCTGCCGCCGGCCGCAACCCGGATCCCGAAGCAGATGAACACTGGCGGACCGACGATGGGTCGCCCCTGAGGCTCGCATGACACGTTCCGATATCGTACTCGTTGCCAGTGGCGACTCGCGTCTCGCTGCCAATCAGGTTTGCTGGCCCGCGCAGCTGGCGCTCGAAGCCACCGTCACAGAGGCCCTGGCGTCGATGGGCGGCCGAGTAGTCCGGGGCCATCCGGTCGACCCTGCGAAAGGGCATGGCTTCATCGACGGTCAGGCCAGGGGAATCGAGGTCTTCCGCAGCATCGATCGCGATGCGCCCCTCATCGTGGCGGTCGCGGTCTGGCAGTACACCAGCCATGTGCTGGCAGGACTGACCCGCCATCGCGGCCCGATCCTGACGCTGGCCAACTGGAGCGGACAGTGGCCCGGCCTGGTTGGTCTGCTCAATCTGAATGGCTCCCTCACCAAGGCCGGTATTCCCTACGCCACGATTTGGAGCGAAGACTTCACCGATGAGTTTGCCCGCGCCGCGCTCCGGAGCTGGCTTGAGACCGGCACGATCCGGCACGAGGTGTCTCATGCACGCCCGTTCCAGGATGCTATGCTTGGTGCGGATCTCTCGGCCGACATCGCGGCAGGACGCGCGGCCGGCGCCGCCTTGCGAGATCGGCAGGCGATCCTGGGTGTGTTCGACGAGGGCTGTATGGGGATGTACAACGCCATCGTGCCGGACCACCTGCTGCACGCAATGGGCCTGTTCAAGGAGCGCCTGAGCCAAAGCGCACTCTACGCCGAGATGCAGCGAGTGCCCGAGGCCAACGCGGAGCGCCATTATCAGTGGCTCCTCGATCGCGGGATGCAGTTTTCACTCGGCCAGGACGAGGCCACCACCCTGACCAAAGCCCAGGTGCTCGAGGGGCTCCAGATGTACGAGGCTGCTGTCAGGATGGCAGATGCGTTCGGGTGTGCGGCCATCGGCATTCAGTATCAGCAGGGACTCAAGGACACCTGTGTGGCCTCCGACCTGACCGAGGGGCTGCTCAACAACCCGGATCGGCCACCGGTCGCGGGCCTCGACGGGACGCCGCTCTTTGCGGGGCGCGCCGTGCCGCACTTCAACGAAGTGGACGAGTGCGCCGGCATCGATGCGCTGCTGACGGACATCACCTGGACCGAGTTGGGCCTCGATCCATCGAACACTCTGCATGACGTTCGCTGGGGGGCTCCGGTTCAGGACCGTGGCGTCGACAGCTTCGTCTGGGTATTCGAGATTTCCGGCGCGGCCCCAGCGTCGCATTTCATTGACGGGTACGCTGGAGCCCGGGGCGAGCGGCAACCACCAATGTACTTCCCGCGCGGGGGCTCGACCCTCAAAGGGGTCAGTCGACCCGGCGAGATCGTCTGGAGCCGAATCTACGTTCAAGACGACCGGCTGCGCATGGACATCGGTCGCGGTGGCGTCGTGCGTCTTTCGGACGGGGAGACCGAGCGCCGGTGGCAGGCCACAACGCCACAATGGCCGATCATGCACGCGGTCCTGTATGGCGTCTCGCGAAATCAGCTGATGGCCAAACACCAGGCGAATCACATCCAGGTCGTCTACGCCCCTGATGCGACCCTCGCTCGACGTGGACTTGCCCGGAAAGCCGCTATGGCACGAGAGTTGGGGATCGAGGTGACCCTCTGTGGCGCAATCGACGACGAGCTCGACCGCTATCAGCCGGCCGGAGAGCGGTGACCGTCGACGGCGTGCCCCTCATCGATGCGCGCGGCATCGGCATCGGTTTCCCCGGTGTCCGGGCCGTATCATGCGTCGACTTCGACGTGCGACCTGGCGAGATCCACGCGTTGGTCGGCGAGAACGGCGCGGGGAAATCGACACTCGGTCGCCTGCTGTGTGGCGAACTCCAGGGCGACGAGGGAGAGTTGCGCATTGCGGGCGTCTCGCGTCGGCTGGGATCCCCGCGCGATGGGATCGCGGCAGGCGTAGCAATGATTCCCCAGGAACTGCAACTGGTCACCTCGCTGACCGTCGGCGAGAACATCCTGCTCGGCCACGAACCGCGCACGGCACTCGGCACCATCGACCGTTCGGCCATGGCAACCACCGCGAGAACCCACCTCGACGCGGTCGGCGGAACCCACATCTCACCCGCGGTCCTGCTGGGCTCGCTGTCGCCCGGCGACCGGCAGCTCGTCGCGATCGCGCGAGCCCTGTCCCTGAATGCCCGCTGCCTGATCATGGACGAGCCCACCGCCGCGCTCGGCGCGGACGAAGAAGCCCGACTGGAGCGGCTGATCCGCACCCTCGCGGCGAGCGGCACCAGCATCGTCTACGTGTCGCACAAGCTCGAGCACGTTCTCTCACTCGCTGACCGCATTACCGTGCTCCGCGACGGACAGCGGATCGCAACCCAACCTGCGGCGGACCTTTCGCCCGACAGTCTGATTCGCCTGATGGTGGGTCGCGACGTCCCGCCCAGCGAGCTCGCTCCCGTCCCCGATGGTGCGCGCGAGGTCCTGACCATCGAGCGCCTGTCGGTGACCGACCCCGAACGCCCCGGCTCGGATCGCTTGCGTGAGATCTCGCTAACGGTCCGCGCCGGCGAGATCGTCGGGCTGGCTGGTCTCGTTGGTGCGGGGCGAAGCGACCTGCTGCTGTCCCTGGTCGGCGCGCACCCTGGCCGGGTCAGCGGCACCATCGCAATCGACGGCACCCGCTACTCCCCGCAAACCCCGGCCCAGGCGCGGGACGCCGGGCTCGTGATGCTGCCCGAAGAGCGCAAGGCCGATGCGATCTTTCCCCAGCTCGGCGTCGACCGGAACATCACGATCTCGGCGCTCGACCGCCTCAGCCGGTTCGGAGTGCTGTCAGGCGAAGGCGAGCGGCAGGCAGCGGCTGGGCTGATTGCCCAGACCGGAGTGCGAGCTGCCCACCCCGAAGTACCGATCGGGACGCTGAGCGGCGGCAATCAGCAGAAAGCACTCCTGGCCCGCTGCCTGTTTGCGTCGCCCACGGTACTGCTGCTCGACGAGCCGACCCGGGGGGTCGATCTGGCGGCGCGGGCCGACATCTACCAGGAGCTACATCGCCTGGCCGCCGGTGGGTTCGGCGTTCTGCTGGTATCATCCGACCTGGCGGAGATTCTCTCGCAGTGCCATCGCATCCTCGTCATCCGCAACGGACGGATCACGGCCGAGTTCGATCGGTCGAACGCTACCGAGGAAGGGATTCTCGCGGCGGCTGCTGGTACGACCGACCCTGCTACTTCCGATACACGCGGAGTCGCCATGCCCGACCCTCGATCCGACGGACCGTTGCCCCCGCCGGACCCGCCCTCGTCCGTTCGGCGCGCAGCGAGCTGGCTCGCGCGCTACCGCAGTGCCTTGGGCCTCGTCGCCGTACTGATCCTCGCCATCATCTTCTCGCCGGTGCGCGGCGGCCGGCTGATCTTTCTCGACATCGGCAATCTGACGGATATCCTCCGCCAGGTGTCTGAAAAGGGCATCCTGGCGGTCGGCATGACCGCGGTCGTCATCACCCGTGGCATCGATCTTTCCGTCGGCTCGGTTCTGGCCTTCGGCGCCACGCTCTCGGCCATGCTGCTGATGAACGGCTACAGCCTGGGCACTACCACCGTACTGGTGCTCGGCGCGGGTGCGCTATGGGGGCTCCTCAACGGGATCGTGGTAGCGCGGTGGCGCTTACCAGCGTTCATCGCCACGCTTGCGACCATGAGCGCCGCTCGCGGGGCAGCCCGCTGGCTGAGCGGAGGCACCGCCATTCCGCTGGGTTTCGGTGAGGGGAGAGCCCCCGAGTCGGTTCGCGCGCTCGCGGCGCCGATCATCCCCTATGTCCCTGCGCCCGCCGTGCTGTTCGTTGCCACCGTGCTCGCGGTCGGCTTCTTCCTGGCCCGCACGCGCGCCGGGCGCTATGTCTATGCCATCGGCGACAACGAGTCGGCAGCGCGGCTCTCGGGGGTGCGGGTCGGGTTCCACACCGCCTGGGTCTACGTGCTGTCAGGAACGCTCGCGGCACTGGCCGGGCTGATTCATGCCGCGCAGCTCGAACAGGGCAACCCGAACGATGGGGTAGCCTACGAGCTCGACGCCATCGCCGCCGTGGTCATCGGGGGAACGTCCCTGAGCGGCGGCGTGGGAACCGTAGGCGGTACGCTGGTAGGCATTCTCATCATCGGCATCATCAACAACATCATGGGTCTCAACAATGTCGACGCCAACCTTCAGCTCATCCTCAAAGGCGCCATCATTCTCCTGGCGGTCTGGCTCCAGCGGCGGCGCGCGTAGCTGGCTCGTCCTCACCGCGCTCGTACTGGCGGCGGGATGCGGCCGCGGGTCCGGCGGCGCCACCGTCATCGGATTCTCCCAAGCAAACCTGGGCGAACCGTGGCGCGTTGCGATGAATGCGGAGATTGCTGCAGCGGCCGCGGCTCACCCCAACCTGCAGGTCGTCTATGCGGATGCTCAGCAGGACAACGCCCGCCAGGTTGCTGACGTTGAAAGCTTCATCCGGCAGCGGATCGACCTGCTGATCATCTCTCCCAATGAAGCCAAGCCGCTGACGCCCGTAGTACGCCGCGCATTCGAGGCAGGGATTCCCGTCATCGTGCTCGATCGCGAAATCGAGGGTGACAGCTACACCACCTTCATCGGCGCCGACAACCGGTCGATCGGGCGCGCTGCGGGGGAGTTCGTTGCCGAAGTACTCGGCGGGCGCGGTAACGTGGTCGAGATCAAAGGTCTGCCAGGTTCCACACCAGCCCGGGATCGCAGCGAAGGATTCCGCGAAGCAATCGCGTCCTTCTCGGGCATTCGCATCATCCACGACCCCGTCGCCAACTGGCTCCGCGAAGAAGCGGTGACGCAGATGGAGGCTGCGCTGTCGGCGCACCAACGGATCGACTTGGTCTACGCGCACAATGATCCGATGGCGGTAGGCGCCTGGCTGGCGGCTCGGGCCAAGGGGCGCGAATCGGCAATTCGATTCGTCGGGATCGACGGCCTTCCCGGTCTGGACGGCGGCGTGCAGGCCGTTACCGACGGCAAGCTCGCCGCGACGTTCGTGTACCCGACAGGTGGTCGGGAAGCGATCGACATCGCAGTGAAGATTCTTGCGGGAGATTCCGTGCCACATCGGATCACGCTCCCGACCGAGCGAATCGTCCGGACAACACCATGATTGTCGCTGGCATCGATTTCGGAACGGAAAGCGTCCGCGTCACGCTGGTCGATCATCACGTGGGCGTTCTGGGCACTGGCGTAGCGCCATACCCGGTCCACCATCGCGCCGACGACCCCGACTTTGCCACGCAGGCGCACGGAGCGCATCTCGAAGCGCTGACGCTTGCCACGCGAGATGCCCTCCGCGCGGCCGGCGTCGATGGGCGCGACGTCGCAGCACTCGCCATCGATACGACCGGTTCCACCGTCGTCATCCTTGGGCGGGGCCTGCAGCCGCTCGACGACTACTATCTCTGGTGCGATCACCGCGCCAAGGTGGAGGCCGCGCGAATCACCGACGTGGCGGCGGCGGAGGGTTTTCCTGGCCTGGCCCGCTGCGGCGGAGTGTATTCCTCCGAGTGGGGGTTCGCGAAGGTGCTGCACTGGCTCCGCCACCACCGCGAGCGAAGGGATGAGGTCGTTGCCGTAGCCGAACATTGCGACCTGATTGCCGCCGTACTGTGCGGCATCACCGACGCGGCAGCCATGCCCCGAAGTGTCTGCGCAATGGGTCATAAGTGGATGTGGCATGCCGATCATGGCGGGCTGCCGCCCGATGCCCTGCTCGAGAAGGTCGACCCGCTGCTGGCGGGGGCGTCTCGCTGGCTGCGCGGCCGCTACGCCACCTCGGATCAGACCGCCGGCCAGCTGTCGACCGAGTGGGCGGAACGGCTTGGACTTCGCGCCGGGATTCCGATTCCGGTTGGCGCGCTCGACGCCCACTGGGACGCGATCGGCGCTGGGATCGCCGAGGGCGATGCGGTCAGTGTGATCGGCAGCTCGACCTGCATCATGGCAGTGACCCGATCAGTCGAAGTCGTCCCGGGCGTATCGGGCGTCGTACCGGGGTCGATTCACCCGGAGTTCACCGGGATCGAAGCCGGGCTGTCTGCCACAGGGCAGCTCTTCGAAGCCATCGCCAGACGGGCTGGCCAGCCCGTCGACGAGCTCGCGCGCGGGCTCGATCGGTATCGGGCTGCGCAGACCGGGCTCCTCCGCCTGGCCTGGGACAACGGCGATCGCACCATCCTCGTCAATCCCTGGCTCGGTGGGGTGACCCTGGGCTGGAACCTCGGCCATACTGCGCAGGATGAGTTGTTCGCGGCCATCGAGTCGACCGCCATGCACACACGCATCATTCTCGAACGCATGATGGAGCACGGCGTGCCCGTCCGCCGACTGATCCATGCCGGCGGAATTCCCCAGCACAATGAGACCCTGAACCAAGTCTATGCCAATGTGATGGGCGCCCCCGTCCTGGTGCCCGAGCGATCGATCACCAGCCTCGGCGCTGCGATCTTCGCACTCGTTGCGGCCGGCGCTTATGACAGTATCGACGCGGCGCAGAGGGCGCTCTGCCCACCGTACCGGATCGTCGCGCCTGACCCTGAGGCGCACCAGCGCTACAACGCACTCTACGCCCTGTTCTCCCAGCTGTACTTCGGCCTGGGCCAGCGGGATGCTGATCCCGTCAGAGTGGGCAACGTGCTGCCCGACCTGATCTCGCTTGCGCGGCAGTGATCTGACGCGAACTCGTCGATCTGGCAGCTCCTGCGAACGGGCGCCGCCGGCGGCGCCATCGCGGCCGGCCTGCTCCGCGCTTTACGATCAAGCCCGACCAGGAAGCGGCCGCGCTTGCTGCATGGCATGCGCGGGGCTGATCCTGCCAGATGATGCACACGATGGGGAATGCACCGTCGAGTTCATCCGCTTTTGACACTGGCAGGGCTCGCCCACAGATTGGGTCGTGCCCAAAGACCGGATGGGGTCGAGTGCCGCCATGGATCCAGTACGACCGACTGGGACGCTCGATGTTCGTGGCGAAACGCTCGAGTATGCCGTCACCGGATCGGGGGCACCAACGGTCGTTCTCGTCAACGGTGCCGGCGGGCCGCTTGCCGGATGGGGCCGGATCTGGGCTGCGTTAGGCAGTCGGACCTCGACGTTTGCCTATAATCGTCCGGGAATCGGCGGAAGCTCCAAGCCGGCAGTGCCCCAGGTGGGCTCCCATCTCGTCTCATCGCTGACGGCCCTGCTGACCGCAACGCAGCAACCCCCGCCCTATCTCATGGTTGGCCATTCGCTCGGCGGCCTGATCGTCAATCTCTTCGCCCGAACCCATCCGGCTCTCGTCGCCGGCGCCGTCTTGCTCGACGCGACGGCACCCGAAGACCCCGAGCGAATGGCGCAACACGAGACCCGACTTCAGCGACTGATCCGAGGGATGCTGAGGAAGGTATCGCCGCCGTCCCCACTGGCCGAGATCGAGCAGGTTATAACGACCGTCGCCGAGGTGCGACAGGCCCCGCCATTTCCCGTTATCCCGTTGGTCGTCGTCACGGGGACCCAGCCGGCAATGCAGTGGGCCACCGCGACCGAGGCGCTCCAGGCACGCGCCGAGCACCAGCGGCAGCTGGTGGGCCTGTCGCCGCTGGGTCGACAAGTAAAGGCGACCCGAAGCGGCCACTTTCCGCAGCTCTCGGAGCCGGACCTCGTGATCGGCGCGATCGGCGATGTCCTCGACCGGGTCCGCGATCGCGGGTAACGGCCGGGTCACGCCCCCCGTCGTATCATAGGGCCGACTTCAACCGGCGCCGCGCGATGATTCGGACAATTCTTGCAGCATCGATTCTGACAATTGCGACCTGGACGGACGGCAGCGCCCAGGAGCGCGGTGGTTGGTCGCCAGCACTAGCGCTTACCGCCGGGTCAAGTCTCGAGCTGGACGACGCGGTCTGGGGCCTCGGGATCAGCGGCGAACTGCTGCGACGGAAGGGACGGCTGACGTATGGCGCCGAGATCGGCTTTCAGTCGCTGGGCACCCATACGACGCGAATCGAGTACTTCGACAATCAGGCTGGTTGGGTGCTGACCGAAGACGTGACGCGCTCGCTGATCCGGGTTGCGCTTCTCGGGCGGTGGGAGCTCGCCGAGGGTGGGCTGCGCCCGTACCTCCTCGCCGGCGTTGGAGCGTACAACACGCGCTTTCGTGATCGCATCGCGGTGCTGGATGCCGACGGCAACCGGGTTCCTTTCTACGATTTCAGCGGATCGGGTCAGGATATCAAGCCTGCTTTATCCGCAGGGGCAGGTCTGATGTTGACGCGGCTGCGCAGTGGGCCGAGCCTGGGGCTCGAAGCCCGCTGGCATGGCCTCGTCACCGTGATGGAGGGAGGGCTCGGCACGGCCGACATCCTGACCTTCGGACTTAGTCTGCGCTGGTAGTGAGTCAGAGGGGAAGGCCATCCGAGCGGACGTGGCGCCTGACTGCCTCCGGACCCCCGCTCGCAACCTGATTGACGTCGTGCAGCGTAAACCCGGCGACCCGCTTGTAACGAGCCGCTATATCCTCGAGTTCCGCTCTGGGTATCACCGCGTCAATGTCGTCAAAACCGTTCGGAGCGCGCTCCTCGGCGATCTGCATGATCTGCTCCGGACCATTGGCGCGGTTGGTCAGGACGATCTGTGCGGTCGCCGGTCGGCGGATGGCATCGTACGCGGCGAGCGCCTCCGCCGAACCAAGCCCACTACTCAATTGCTCCGCAAGACACGCGGCGTCGAGCACGGCCTGTGAGGCGCCATTCGAGCCGATGGGATACATCGGATGCGCCGCGTCCCCAAGCAGGGTCATCCGTCCATGCGTCCAGCGCGGCAGCGGATCACGATCGACCAGCGGGTACTCGTAAATCTGGCTCGCGGCCCCGATCAGCGCCGGTACATCCAGCCAATCGAAGGTCCAGGAAAGAAACTCCGCCAGAAACCGTTCTTTCGGCACCTGGCGATTCCAGTCTTGCGGCGGCGGAGCATCGTCGGGCAGGGCGAGTTCAGCGACCCAGTTCAACAGCGCCGCGCCACGCCGCTCGTGAGCTGCTGAGATCGGGTAACAGACAAACTTCTGGGCTTGATGGCCCGCCATAATCATGGTTCGGCCGTCCAAAAACGGCAGGGATTCTGACACCGCACGCCAGAGAATGCGACCTGAGAAACGCGGCGGCCCCTCATCAGGCACCAGAATCCGCCGGGCGGCGGAGTGAATGCCATCCGCAGCTACCAGGCAGTCGCCGCGCACCTCGCGCACCGAACCGCCCCGCTCGCGGAACCATACCGTGATGCCGTCCGGCTCGTTACGCCAACCCTCCAGGGCCAACCCGAGCTGAACCGAGCCGGGGCGGAGCCGCGCCCGTGCCGTCTCCAGCAGCAGTCCCTGCAACTGGCCCCGGTGGATGGACAACTGCGGGTAGCTGTATCCGGCCGCTCGCCCGCGCGGTTCGGCCCAGATCAGTTGGCCATGCCTGTTGTAGTAACGCAGCTCAGCGGTCGGAATGCCCAGCCCTTCCAAACCCTCCGTCAGGCCGAGGCTCGCAAGGACGCGGACCGCATGGGGAAGCAGGTTGATCCCAACACCCAACGGCCGTACTTCCGGCACCGATTCATACACCTGGACCGGAATGCCGTGCTGCTCCAGCAGCAGAGCCAGGCAGAGGCCGCCCGGGCCTGCACCGGCAATCACCACGGTGGTATCATTCAACTGGGCTCGCTCCTGCTCGTGGGCCTCTTGGCAGAGATCCCAGTATACGCCGATGGCTTACTCGTGTCCACGCGAAACCCGCGCCCCGACGCATCAGCCGCGCCGACTGTCACACCGACACTGCTGGATTAGACCTGATCGTACCCCTCACCACCGAGACCTGAATGAAGCCGTTGGCTGTTGTAGTCGCGTTTTCGCTCCTGGCATCATTGCCAGTCCTTGCGCAGACGCCGCCGGACACCGGGACCACGGTCGTCCGCGCCGGACGCCTCTTCGACAGCGAAACCGGCAGCTTCCTTTCCGGCCGCGAAATCCTGATCAAGAACGGGCGCATCGCTGCAGTTGCCGAGCGGGTCGAGCGGCCGGCGGGCGCGCGGGTCATCGACCTGTCGCACTACACGGTGCTACCAGGCCTGATCGACGCGCACACCCATCTCCTCTATCTCGAGGGAACGGGCGCCAGTCTGACCATGGAAGGAATCAAGGCAGTCGTGACCGAAGGGCTGCCCCTCCGAGCGCTGCATGGTGCGGCACGCGGCCGGAGCTTCCTGCATGCCGGGTTCACGACGGTACGGGATCTGGGCAACAGCGGCCGCTTTGGCGACGTGGCGCTTCGGACCGCGATCGAGGATGGCAGCGTCGATGGCCCCCGCCTGATTCCTTCAGGGCCCGGCCTCAGCCCGCTCGGTGGGCAGTTTCCCGGCCTCAAGCCCGGGTTCGAGCACCTCGCCAACGAGGACTACCGCGTCATCCGTAATCCTGCCGATGCCGCCGATGCGGTTCGAGAGAACGTCACCTTCGGCGCCCGTGTCATCAAGATCTTCTCCAACGCGACGCCGAACCCGGGCATCCTGACCCTCGACGAAATGCGGGCCATCGTGACCTCGGCCAGTCTCCATGGTGTCAGAGTGGCCGCGCACGCGACCAGTGACGCGGCCGTCTATCGCGCCGCGTTGGCGGGGGTCCACTCGATCGAACACGGCTACCAGATTGCCGACTCGACGCTGGCACTGATGGCCAAGCAGGGCGTGACGCTGACGCCGACCGACATCGACAGCGTCTCGATCGTCCGATACTTCGAGCTGCAGAACCCAGGAGGTCCGGCCCCCGACCCCGGGATGGTGCGCAACTACCTCGAAGGAGGTCGTGACCGGCTGCGGAGGGCCCTCAAGGCCGGCGTGACCATAACCGCCGGATCGGACAACTATCTCGACTTCAAGCAATCCCAAGGGGTATCCGCACGGCGCGTCCTGTTTGCCTACCGGGAAGCCGGTATGACGCCGAGCCAGATACTGCAGGCGGCGACCCTCAACAATGGACGGCTGCTGGGCATGGACGGACGGCTTGGTGTGCTCAAGCCCGGCGCGTGGGCAGACATCATTGCGGTCGAGGGCGACCCCGAGCGGGACTTTACCGCCATCGAACGCGTCCGCTTCGTGATGAAGGCTGGCACCGTCTACCTCGGTCGCTAGGCAGCGTCACGGCCCCGCTTCCGCACCTGACCAATCGTCCGTACCTCAGGGCCGAGTCTTCGCTCGGCCCGCCAGCAGGTCGCTGGGGATCCAGCGGGTACCACCCCGCATGACCCAGACGATCGAGCGCGTACTGGCGATGTCTACCTCCGGATTCGCATCGAGCAGCAGGAGGTCGGCCTGCTTGCCGACTTCGACCGTCCCCGTCTGATCGAGAATCCCCAACGCCTCGGCACCGTTTCGGGTCGCCATGCGCAGCACCTCACG